>CAJOFP010000001.1 GCA_905233795.1 uncultured Oscillibacter sp.
TGTATCAAATCGGGAGATAATCATGGCGATTACCAAAATTAAATGTAGAAATTCCGGTCTGAAAGAAGCGATTGAGTACATTCTGAACGAAAACAAGACAGAAAATCAAATTCTGACCGCACGGAACAACTGCGATCCCGGCAAGGAATACCGTCAAATGATGGATACGAAAGAATATCACGGCAAAACAGACGGCAGACAGTGTTATCACGCCATTCTGTCCTATAAACCGGGAGAAATCACTCCTGAACTTGCTTTGCAAATCGCCAAGGAATTTACAGAGGAACATCCGCGCGATTATGAGGTTGTAATTGCCGTCCATACGGATAAAAAGCATATTCACTCTCATCTTGTCTGGAACTCCGTGAACTGCGTAACAGGTGAAAAATACCATGTAAGTAACGGCGATTATTATCGCAAAATCCGCGCCGTATCTGACAGATTGTGTCGGAAATACGGTCTTTCGGTTATTGTTCAGGGCGATGAACCGTCAAAAACTGTCAGTTACGCCGAGTGGCTCCGTCAATCAAAAGGACAACCGACGTTCCGTTCCATGCTGGAAGCCGATATTCGGAGCGCGATTGAGGACGCGAACAGTCTGGGCGAGTTTTATATGATTATGGAACATCTCGGATATGAAATCAAACACGGCAATCGTCTGTCATTCCGGCTACGCGGACAGGAGCGGTTCATGTGTCCCGGACGCAAGAATCCGCTGTTCACGGAGGACAATATTCTCGCGGCGATTCAGAACAATCTGGACGATATAGAAGCGGGATTAAAACCGGCGGTTGCGTATCGTCCCGCATATGAACCGTACCGGAAACATCTGAAATATACGGGATTCTTGGCGTTATACGTCCATTATCTGTATATTCTGGGCAAGATTGAAAAGCGGGAGTATCCGCCGCGCATGACGCCGGAAATGCGGAAAGCTGTCATGAAATTTGAACAGTTGCGGGAAGAGTTCAAATTTCTGCGGGAAAATGACATCTCAACGGCGGAGAATATGACCGCATATAAGGCGAAAGCGGAAGAAATGTTGACCGGACTTATAAAAAAACGGACAATTCTTAATGTGCGAAAGCGGAAACGGCAAAAGCTGTATACCGCACTGGCGGATGTGGAAACGCTGGCGGATGTTCCGAGACTTTCCGCTGAAGGCGTTCCCTGTTTGGAGGGCGAGACTCGAAGATATTCCGAGGCTATATCTGTACTGGAAAAGAGCGGAATCGACCGGGAAACGCTCAAGCGGGAAAAAGCGGAGCTTTACAGTCAACTGGCGGAACTCAACCGTAAAATCCGGACCATTCGGAAGAATCTAAAAATGTGTGTGGAAATCAGTGAAAGAACGCCGAAAATCGAGCGGGATATTCAAAACGCTGAACCTATCCGGAAGAAACGTCAGTCACAGGTCAGGTAAACATTTGTACAACCAGCAATTGCTTTGCCAAAATTCTGATAAATCAATTGTTGGGGTAGCGGTTTGTACCATTTGGTCCAAAGCGCTACCCCAGAGATTTCACGCGAAAGACCTTATAAATTTAATCCTACATCACTGTAATGCGTCGAACCGCTTCTTCTATATCATTTGCTTCCCCGAACGCTGTCACGCGCATATAATTACGTCCGCGGGACCCGAATCCCGCGCCGGGCGTTGTGACAACATGTGCTTTTTGTAATAACAGATCAAAAAACTTCCATGAATCCATAGGCGCGTGAAACCAGATATAAGGCGAATTAACGCCGCCATATACGGAAAATCCGGCCTGTTTTAATCCTTCCCGGATCATCCGCGCGTTATTCTGATAATACGCAATATCCGCCCGGATTTGCTTTTGACCGGCTTGACTGTACACGGCTTCCGCGCCTCTCTGCGTAATATAGGAAACGCCGTTGAATTTTGTCGTATGGCGGCGGTTCCACATGGCATGAAGGCTCTGTCCCTGCCGGATCAGCGTCTTTGGCACGACGGTAAAGGCGCAGCGCGTCCCCGTAAAACCGGCGGTTTTGGAAAAACTGCGAAATTCAATGGCGCATTCCCGCGCTCCCGGAATTTCATAAATGCTGTGCGGAACTTCCGGCTCCGTAATATAGGCTTCATAAGCCGCGTCGAACAAAATGACAGCGCCGTGTTGATTGGCATACTCCACCCAGACAGACAGTTGCTTCCGCGTCAACGCCGTACCGGTGGGATTGTTAGGCGAACAAAGATAAATCAAATCCGCGTGAGAGGCGGGAAGCTCCGGAACGAAATCATTTTCCGCCGTAAGAGGCAGATAAATAACATCAGACCATTTTCCGGACGCCTGTAAATAATCGCCCGTTCTGCCGTCAATGGCGTTCGCGTCCACATAAACCGGATAGACCGGATCGCATACGGCGATTTTATTTTCAATCGAAAAAAGATCGCCGATATTGCCGCAATCGCTTTTGGCTCCGTCTGATATAAAAATCTCATCCGGCGAAATATCCGTTCCCCGCGCGCGGAAATCATGTTCCGCAATCGCGTTACGCAGAAATTCATAGCCCTGTTCCGGACCGTACCCGTGAAATGTCTCCAGCCGTCCCATCTCCGACACGGCTTTTCGCATGGCTTCCACAACGGCGGGAACCAGCGGACGCGTCACATCGCCGATTCCAAGCCGAATCGGTTTCACGTCCGGATGTTCGGCGGAATAAGCCGCCACGCGTCGGGCAATTTCTGAAAACAGATAATTTCCCGGCAATTTCGCGTATTGTTCATTTATTTTCACTGTTATAAAACCCCTTTCAGTCCGATTTCATTTCATTATTTTCATTTATTATTTATATTATTTATACGTCTGAAGAACACTTTCCGCGATTTTTCGTCTGGACACGCGCTGATTCATCGCCTGTTTCTCAATATACCGGTGGGCGTCGGCTTCTTTCATCCCCAGACGCTCAATCAAGAGCCATTTTGCCCGATTGACAAGCCGGATTTCCTCAATCTTTTCCTCCACACGAACCCGTTTCGCCTCCTGTCCGCGCAGACGTTCCCGAACGGCGCGGAGAATATTCAGATCCTGTTCCAGCGTTCTCGTGTCGATTGGCTTGGCGATCACGATTACGCCGGATGAAAGCGTTTTCGCGCAGATTTCATCGTATAATTCACAGGGGACCAGAAACATAACGCCCGCTTCACTGTTTAGACAGGTATCCGCCGCAAGACGCGTTCCGAATCCGTCAGGCAGAGGCGCGTTGATAATAATTAAATCAAATATACGTTCTGACAGAACGCGCCGCGCCGCGTTGATTCCGTTTTTGACAGTAACCCGCGCTTTTTCCAAATCATGCGAAAAGAGGGAGAGAAGCCATTTATTAAACGGCTCCGACGCGGAAACCAAAAGCAGACTGTATTCCTGAAACAGCATGTTGAATCCCTCCCCGGCTGATATTTTGATAATGCGAAAAACACAAATATTTTTCTTTAATCGCATTCTAACGCCGCTTTCACAAAACCGAAAAATAACGGGTGAGGACGATCCGGGCGGCTCTTAAATTCAGGGTGAAACTGTACGCCCACAAACCACGGATGATCCGGAATTTCCACAATCTCCACCAGTTTTCCGTCCGGAGACAGCCCCGCAAAGGACAATCCCGCCGCGTTCAGTTCCTCCCGGAACGCGTTGTTAAATTCATAACGATGCCGATGCCTCTCATAAATTTCCGCTTCGCCGTACAGTATCCGGCTCCGGCTGTTTTCTGTCAAGACGCAGGGATACCGCCCCAGCCGCATAGTGCCGCCTTTTTCTGTGATATGCTCCTGTTCCGGCATGAGATCAATCACATTCCGGGTCGGATTTTCCGAAAACTCGGCGGAATCCGCGTCTTTCCAGCCCATAACATTTCGGGCAAATTCCACTACCGCCATCTGCATTCCCAGACAAATTCCAAAGAATGGGATATTATATTCCCGCGTAAAACGAATCGCGTGGAGCATTCCCGCGATCCCACGATCCCCGAAACCTCCGGGAATCAGAATGCCCTGACAGTCGGACAACACGTCAGCGGCGTTTTCCGCCGTCAGCGTTTCCGAATCCACCCATTGAATTTCCACTATGGCGTCATTGGCGGTTCCGGCGTGGTTTAACGCCTCAACAACAGAGAGATATGCGTCATGAAGCCGCGTATACTTTCCCACCAGCGCGATTTTAACGCGTCTATGGGCATACTTTTCCCGTCTGACCATCGCTTTCCATTCCCGCAAATCCGGTTGTCGCGTAATTAAACCCAGTTTTCGGCATACCGCGCCGTCCAGATTTTCTTCCGCCATAAGCAATGGAATTTCATACAATGTTTCCGCCGTCAGATTTTGAATCACACAATCCGCTTCCACATTGCAGAACAGGGCGATTTTCCGGCGGATTTCTTCGGTAAAAGGCGCGTCACAGCGGCAGACCAGAATATCCGGCTGAATCCCAAGGGAAAGCAGTTCTTTGACGGAATGCTGAACCGGTTTGCTTTTTAATTCCCCCGCGCCGGGAATCTGTACTACCAGCGGAACATGAATAAAAATCACATCCTCTTTGGGACGTTCGGAAGCAATCTGCCGGATTGTTTCCAGAAAGGGCTGACTCTCAATATCTCCCACTGTTCCGCCGATTTCCGCGATTATCACGTCCACATGATCGGAAGCGGGAGCGTAAATCCGGTTTTTGATTTCATCCGTAATATGCGGGATAATCTGTACGGTAGTTCCCAGATAATCGCCCCGGCGTTCCCGATTCAGAACAGACCACCAGATTTTTCCGGAAGAGATGGAACTGTCTCCGGATAAATTTTCATCCACAAAACGCTCATAATGACCTAAATCCAAATCCGTTTCCGCGCCGTCCTCAGTGACAAAGACTTCACCGTGCTGATAGGGACTCATAGTTCCGGGATCTATATTCAAATACGGGTCAAGTTTCATATTGCGTACCCGGATGCCGCGCTGTTTCAGAAGCCGTCCAAGAGACGCCGCGCAGATACCTTTTCCCAGTCCGGATACCACGCCGCCCGTAATAAAAACAAATTTTGTCCTCATCTCCGCGCTCCCCGCTGACAATAAGCCGCGATAACGGAATCCGGAAGATGTTCCCGGATAAACGCGCTGTCCGACGCGGCGGCAATCGCCTCCGGGAGATTCGCGGGCAATCTGTGATATTTTTCCGGATTCTCCGGCGAAAGCGCGGCTTCTTTCGGGATCGGAAGGCGGTTTTCGATGCCGTACAAAGCGGCGTAAATCACCAGAGCGTATGCGAGATACGGATTGCAAAGAGAATCCGGGGAACGCAGTTCCACCCGACATCCGGTTGACAGCCGCTCGCCGTCCGCCGCCCGCCGTCCGTCCGTATTCGGGACGCGAATTATGAAAGAACGGTTTTTCCCGGACCATCCGATCCGATTGGAAGCGCGATTCCCGCCCAGACGTTCATAGGAATTTTCACGGGGATTGAGAAATACGGTCATTTCCGGCGTGAGTTTTAAAAGTCCGGCGATGATGCGCGGCAGGGAATCCGCGCCGCCGTCGCGCACAGAGAGATTGATATGCATTCCGTTGCCTTCTTCATCGGGAAACGGTTTGGGCGAAAAATCCGCCCACAGACCGTTCTGCGCCGCGACCGTGCGGACCATTGTATAGAATAAAACCGCGTGATCCGCCGCCGTCAAAGAATCCGCGTAATGAAAGTCAATTTCATTTTGTCCCGGTCCGATTTTATGCAGGGATCGTTCCGGCCGGATTCCCATCTGTTCCAGCGTCAGACAGATTTCCCGCCGTATATTCTCCCCCTTATCTTCCGGGGCGACATCCATATAGCCGGCTTTATCATACGGAATTTTGACGGGTTCGCCCCGTTCGTCTAATTTCAAAAGATAAAATTCCATTTCGGACCCGAAATCAAAGGCATATCCCAGCTTTTCGGCGTATTCTATGGCTTGTTTTAAAATCCGGCGGGTATCTGATTCAAACGGCGTCCCGTCCGGTCGCGTCATGTCGCAGAACATATGGGCGACGCGTCCGTGCTGAGGTCGCCATGGAAACTGGACAAGCGTGGACGCGTCCGGATGTAATAAAATATCCGTATCCGCGGGAAAACCGTCAACAGCGGACGCGTCAATCGCAACGCCGCGCGAAAAGGCTTTTGACAATTCAGACGCCTGTATCGCCACGTTTTTATGCCGTCCGTATATATCGCAAAATCCCATGCGGATAAATTTCACGTCCTCTTCTTTGACGTACTGCGTCACTTCTTCAGGAGTATATTTCATAAAATTAAATCCCCCATTCTCCGCCGCGTCAATTCGCCACATACATCTGTTGATAAGGATTTTTATTGTCAGGCGTAACGACAGTATAAAACGAATGATAAATCATATCGAAATCAAAATCAAACGCGGCGCAAAATTCCCGGAGATATTTTTCAATTTCCGTCATATCTTCCTGAGAAGCCGGACGCGCCGTCACCTGTTCCGGGAATAAAATTCCCGCGCGGTCAGAACGCAGATATAATTTTCCCCCGTGCATTCCGGTACAGGAAAAATCGCCGACAATAGGCTTATCGGATTTATTTTCGCCTGTTTCTTCCAGTCCCAGAACGATAATGATTCCCCCCGCCTGATATTCTCCCAGAAAACTTCCGGCGCGACCGCCGATGATGAAAACAGGCAGTTTGTCCTGATACGCTTTCATGTGAACGCCTGTTCTGTATCCGGCGTTTCCCCGGACATAGATTTCTCCGCCGCGCATGGCGTATCCCGCCGTATCGCCGACATTGCCGTGAATCACAATTTTTCCGGCGTTCATCGTATCGCCCACAGCGTCCTGCGCGTTGTCAAATACTTCTATATTCGCGCCGTCCAAATATGCCCCCAGCGCGTTTCCGGGTACGCCGTGAATCTGAATATCATACTCCCGCGCCCCCGCGCCGATGAAACGCTGTCCCAGACAGTTTGTCACGCTTATATTATCATGACAGGCGCGGATCGCGTCGTTTAATTTTATATAATCCATATCTAAAGCGTCAAGATATTTCATATTTTCCGTCTCCTATTCGCCCGCGTGGGCAATCCCTAAAACAGACAGTTCCCGGCTGTTCAATCCGATTCCCCGGAGCATAAGACGATTGCCCCGCAAAGCCTCAATCGAGTGAATCCCCATGCCGCCCATCAGTTCTTTGATCTCACGATTCCACGCGGTGATTAAATTTACAAGTCTTCGCGCGCCCGTATCCGGATTTAAACGCTTTACCAGATCCGACCTCTGCGTGGCGATTCCCCAATTACATTTACCGCTCTGACACGTCCTGCATAAATGACAGCCCAGCGCCAATACCGCCGCCGTCGCTATATAACAGGCGTCCGCGCCCAACGCAATCGCTTTGACTATATCCGAAGAAGAGCGAATACTGCCGCCCGCAATCAGTGAAACATGATTTCTGATCCCCTCGTCTCTCAGACGCTGATCCACGGCGGCAAGCGCAAGTTCAATTGGGATACCCACGCTGTCCCGGATACGGGTTGGAGCCGCGCCGGTACCGCCCCGGAAACCGTCGATGGCGATTATATCCGCGCCGCTTCTGGCGATTCCGCTGGCAATCGCGGCGATATTATGCACGGCGGCGACTTTCACAATCACTGGTTTCCGATACTCTGTCGCTTCTTTCAGAGAATACACAAGCTGACGCAAATCCTCAATCGAATAAATATCATGATGCGGCGCGGGTGAAATCGCGTCGCTTCCCTCCGGAATCATACGGGTACGGGACACATCCGGCCCGACTTTCGTCCCCGGCAGATGTCCGCCGATTCCCGGTTTCGCGCCCTGTCCCATTTTGATTTCAATCGCCGCGCCCGCTTCCAGATAATTTTTATGCACGCCGAAACGTCCCGACGCTACCTGTACAATCGTATTCGCGCCGTATGGATAAAAATCCTGATGTAACCCGCCCTCGCCGGTATTATAGCAAATTCCCAGTTCCGACGCCGCGCGCGCAAGCGACAAATGCGCGTTGTAACTGATTGATCCGTAACTCATGGCGGAAAACATAACCGGCATGGACAATTCTATCCGCGGCGCGAGTTCGCATTTTAAACGCCCGTTTTCGTCACGTTCTAATCTTGACGGCTTTTTGCCCAAAAATACTTTTGTTTCCATCGGTTCCCGCAGGGGATCAATCGACGGATTTGTAACTTGAGAGGCGTTAATTAAGATTTTATCCCAATAGACCGGATAAGGCTTGGGATTTCCCATAGAAGACAACAAAACGCCGCCGCTTTCGGCCTGTCTGTAAATCTCCCGGACAGTATCCTGATTCCAGTTCGCGTTTTCTCTTAATTCGCAATTTGATTTGACAATTTTCAGCGCCCGCGTGGGACACAGAGAAACGCATCTTTGACAGTTTACGCAACGGCTTTCGTCGCTGAGCATGATATTGAATTCTTTTTCATAACGATGAACTTCATTGGCGCACTGCCGGACGCATACCTGACAGCGGGTACAGCGCGTATCATTCCGAATGACTTCAAATTCCGGATAGACCCATTGAACGCCCATTAAAACGCCCCCTTTTGTACGGTTATTATGACAGGTTCGCCGCCCGCCGGAGCGTAAATATTTTCCGCGTCCGGCTCCATCGCCCGGATCGCCGCTTCCTCACTGGCAATATATACCCGGTCTTTTTTCTCTCCCGTCACCATGCTTCTTAATTTTAATCTGTCATTCAAAGCCATTAATCCGCCGGTAAAGCCCAATATAATCGAAAACGGCCCTGTAATTAATAAACCGGAAAAAACGGTTCTTAAATATTTCAATTCCCGCCGTTCCGTTTCCGGTTTGCGTTCGATTGCGGACCAGAACGGCGCGGCGATGACAGACGCCGTTTCTTTTAACGTCAGTCCCTGTTTGCGGATTAAATAATCAGCGATATAAGCGATTACTTCCGTATCGGTCTGAAGCGTACAGCGATAACCGAACATTTCAATAAAACGCCGGTTCGCGTCATAAGAAGAAATCTCGCCGTTATGGACGACTGTCCGGTCCAGAAGCGCGAACGGATGCGCCCCTCCCCACCAGCCCGGCGTATTTGTCGGATAACGCCCGTGAGCGGTCCATGAATACGCCTGATATTCTTCCAGACGGTAAAATACGCCTATATCTTCAGGATAGCCGACGGCTTTGAATACGCCCATATTTTTTCCGCTGGAAAATACATAAGCCCCGTCAAAACGCGTATTAATCCGCATGACGACGCGGGCGACAAATTCATTTTCGTCCACCTGCATACTCGCCAATACGGATCGCAAAGGCGTCACGAAATAACGCCAGATCAACGGCTCGTCCGTAATCGCCGGGAGTTTTCTGGTGGGAATCGTTTCCGAGCGCACAATTTCCAGCGCGGAGCGCAAATAAATCTCACATTCCGTCCGGATTTGATCATTATCATAAAAAATATGCAGAGCGAAAAAATCCCGGTATTCCGGATAGATGCCGTATCCGGCGAAACCGCCGCCCAATCCGTTGGAGCGTTCGCGCATGGGCCGCATGGCTTTTATAATATCATTGCCGCTCATACGTTCCCCGGATTTTGAAATCACGGCGGCGATAGCGCACCCGGACGGTATTCTGATTTCCCCCTCACGCGGCGGCGTGCGGCTTGTCCGCTGTTCCGATGGATTCATGATTTCCCCTCTTTCCATTGATCGTCCGATAAAAATAAACTGAAAACATAAAAATATAAAATAAATATAAAATATAAAAAAAGACAAAGGCTCTCCGGCGGAGCGTATCGCTTCGCCAAAGGACGCCTTTGTCCTTGCTTTTTAAATATACTCACCGGAGATATTTCTGTCAAATCCCATTTTTCACAAAATCTGAGCGTAAGAAATCAAATATTTTGTTTATTTTGTATGTTGACGTTTTATCATACGCCGTGTTATGATACGCCGCGTTGAGAGACAATGGCGTCTCCGGGTGTGTTGCTGCATACCCACGGAGGAGCCATTGTCTCTTTTTTTGCGTTTTTCGCGTTTAAATATCAGGAAAGAAGGGCTTGATTATGACAGTACCGGAATATTTCGCCAGTAAAGTATTTGACGACAGAGTAATGAAAGCGCGGCTTCCGGCGAATGTGTATCATTCTTTGAAACAGACCATCGAAAACGGGACGGAACTGGATTTGTCCGTCGCTAACGCTGTAGCGTCCGCCATGTGTACATGGGCCGTTGAGAACGGCGCGACGCATTTTACGCACTGGTTCCAGCCGTTGACCGGCACGACAGCCGAAAAACATGACGGTTTTATCTCCCCCGCGCCGGACGGCGGAATTATTATGGAATTTTCCGGCAAAGAATTGATTAAAGGCGAACCGGACGCGTCATCGTTTCCGTCAGGCGGACTGCGCGCTACATTTGAGGCGCGGGGTTATACGGCTTGGGACCCCACCAGTTACGCCTTTATCAAAGACAAAACGCTTTGTATTCCCACGGCGTTCTGTTCTTATGGCGGGGAAGCGCTGGATAAGAAAACGCCGCTTTTGCGGAGTATGGAGGCGTTAAATAAACAGGCGTTGCGGATTTTAAAAGTATTCGGCGGTCCGGACGTGAAGCGCGTCACAAGTTCTGTGGGACCGGAACAGGAATATTTCCTGATTGACCGGGATTTATGGAAAAAACGCCGGGATCTGGTATACACGGGTCGGACTTTATTCGGCGCGGCGCCGCCCAAGGGACAGGAACTGGAAGATCATTATTTCGGCGTAATTAAACCCCGCGTACAGGCCTATATGAATGATCTGAACGAGGAATTATGGAAACTGGGAATTTTGGCCAAGACGGAACACAATGAAGTCGCCCCGGCGCAGCATGAACTCGCGCCGATTTATTCCACAACCAATGTCGCCACGGATCACAATCAACTTACGATGGAAATTATGAAAAAAGTAGCGGCGAAACACGGATTGGTTTGTTTATTACACGAAAAACCGTTTGCCGGCGTCAACGGAAGCGGCAAGCATAACAACTGGTCCATTTCCACGGATACAGGCGTAAATCTTCTTTCTCCCGGCGAAACGCCCTATGAAAACGCGCAGTTTTTATTATTTTTAGTGGCGGTCGTACAGGCCGTGGACGAATATCAGGATTTATTGCGTTTATCCGTCGCCACAGCCGGAAACGATCACAGATTGGGCGCGAATGAGGCTCCGCCCGCTGTAATTTCTATCTTTCTGGGCGATGAATTGACCGCCGTTTTAGACGCGATTGAAACGGACAGTCCATATAACGGGACGGAAAAAATGAAATTAAAATTGGGCGTGGATGTCCTGCCCCGTTTTACACGCGATACCACAGATCGTAACCGGACATCCCCGTTCGCTTTTACGGGTAATAAATTTGAATTCCGCATGGTGGGTTCCGGGGATTCCATCGCCTGCGCGAATATTATGCTGAATTCATCCGTCGCGGAAATTCTGCGCCGTATGGCGGATATATTAGAAAACGCGGATAATTTTGACGAAACCCTGCATAATCTTATCAAAAACACGATTTCCGCCCACAAGCGCGTTATTTTCAACGGCAACGGATACGATGACGCGTGGATCGTCGAAGCTGTCGAACGGCGCGGTCTGATGAATCTGAGAACGACGCCGGAAGCGTTGTCCCGTCTGCTGGACAAGAAAAATATGGATATGCTGATCTCTCACGGCGTTTTTACGGAAGCGGAACTGCGTTCCAGATATGAAATCCAATTGGAAAATTATTGCAAGAGCGTTCGGATTGAAGCCTTGACGATGATAGATATAGCCCGGAAAGAGATTATCCCGGCGGTGGAAAATTATATTTCCTCTCTTGCGTCCGGAATCGCCGCGAAGAAAGCCGCCGCGCCGGAATTGGCTTGTAATTATGAAATCCGGCGCGTTCGGAAACTCTCTTCCCTGACGGATATTATGGATGACGGCGCGGAAGATTTGTCGTCCGCCGCCGCGCATTTGGACACGATTCAGGATATTACGGAACAGGGCGGCGAAATTATCAACGGCATTCTGCCGAAAATGGCGCGTTTACGCGCCGCCTGTGACGAGGCGGAAACGCTTACGCCTGTCGATTTCTGGCCGTTCCCGACTTACGGCGATTTGTTATTCAGCGTGTGAAAAATAATCCGTCCTTTTTCAGGGGACGGAAAAAAATGGTGAGGATGGATACGACGCTCTTCAGGATGTGAGTTAAGCGATAACCGGCGGAATGAGAGAAGAATAGTAAAAAGATAACTTGCGGGACGCCGCATCCGGAAGCGTATCCGGAAGAAGCGCGGCGTCCCCGCGCGGAAATCAAAACGAATCAAAACCGAGGTGAAAGTAACAATGTGCGCGATTATGGGGTTTACAGGACAAATTTTAGATGAGAAAGATATAAAAATTTATTTTAATCGAACCAAATCGAGGGGACCGGATATGTCCCGCGTGGAACGGGCCGGAAACGGCTGTCTGTGTTTCCATCGTCTGGCGATTATGGGTTTGGACGAAACGGGAATGCAGCCTTTTTGTTTGGATAAAAATATGTGCGTATGCAATGGGGAATTGTACGGCTTTCGCGTATTAAAAAAGAAATTGGAAAGTATGGGATATAAATTCCAAAGCGGTTCGGACTGCGAATTATTATTGCCGTTATATCGGGAATACGGAACGGAAATGTTCTCCATGCTGGACGCGGAATTCGCTATGATTTTATATGACGGCGAACGGGATATATTTTTGGCGGCGCGGGATCCGATTGGCATTCGACCCTTATTTTACGGTTACACGCCGGACGGCGGTATTGTATTTGCCAGCGAGGCGAAAAATCTGACGGGACTATGCGCCGAAATCATGCCGTTTCCTCCGGGATATTATTATCAGGACGGACAGTTTGTCCGTTTTGCCAATATAACGGCGGTGGAAAAATATACGGGCGGCGATTTGGAAACAATATGCGGCAATATCCGGGAAAAGCTGATCGCCGGAATTAAAAAGCGTCTGGACGCCGACGCGCCGCTGGGATTTCTTCTCTCCGGCGGACTGGACAGCAGTCTGGTTTGCGCAATTTCGGCGCGGATTCTGAAAAAGCCGATTCGCACATTCGCCATTGGCATGGATACGGACGCGATTGATCTGAAATACGCCCGCGAGACGGCGGAATACATCGGCGCGGAGCATATGGAAGTTTACATGACCCGTGAGCAAGTTCTTGATAGTCTGGAAACTGTGATCGCTATGCTTGGAACGTGGGATATTACTACAATCCGGGCGAGTATAGGCATGTATTTATGCTGCAAAGCGATTCATGAGAGGACAAATATCCGAGTGTTGCTTACGGGGGAAATCAGCGACGAATTATTCGGATATAAATATACGGATTTTGCCCCCTCTCCGGAAGATTTTCAAACGGAAGCGAAAAAACGGGTGGACGAATTATATATGTATGATGTTCTCCGCGCTGATCGGTGTATCTCCGTCAACTCTCTGGAAGCGCGGGTTCCTTTCGGCGATCTGGATTTTGTAAAATACGTCATGTCTATTCATCCGGCTTTGAAAGTCAATCGGTACGGCATAGGAAAGTATCTTTTGCGCCATGCTTTTGAAAAAGATCGTCTTTTGCCTGATTCTATCCTCTGGCGTCAAAAGGCGGCGTTTTCCGACGCTGTGGGACATTCTATGGTGAACGATCTGAAAGCATACGCGGAAACGCGCTATACGGACGCGGAATTTGAAAAAAGGCGTCGGCAATACAACTTCGCCATGCCTTTTACAAAAGAAAGTTTATTATACCGTGAGATTTTTGAAAAATATTATCCCGGTCAGGCGCGGATGATCCGGGATTTCTGGATGCCGAATCGAACATGGAAAGGCTGTGACGTGGACGATCCGTCCGCCCGCGTACTGTCCAATTACGGAGCCAGCGGCGCGTAATTCGCGCCGCTGATCTAAATCATTTCCGTTGGTATAATAAGCATGAAAAATAAGAAAACTACCCCTTGACAAAACACGTCCTGCGGTGTAGAATCGAGGACATAGCCATCCGGGGCTTGCGTTTCTTTGACAACCAAAACGCACGGATTTAAGCCAGA
>CAJOFP010000002.1:0-13403 GCA_905233795.1 uncultured Oscillibacter sp.
TTATGTATGATAATAATATTATTGTCCGGGTGCGGGAAATCCGGGGCGCGGTCCGGACAGGCGAATCATAATCAAGCGGCTGTGACGGAGAATCAGGACGAAGAATCGGAATCAAAATCGGCGGCGGCGGACAATCAGCCGGAAACGGAAACGGCGTCAAATCAGCCGGGAACTGGAGAGAATCAAACGGGAACGGCGTCAAATCAGCCGGAAACGGGATTAGAATTAAACGCCGGAGACCGGGTGATTTATTCGGTCAATACGGAGGCGGACGAGGGTAAAAATTTACGCTTGGACGCCGTCGGACGTAATTTAGAGGCGGGCGGTTATCAGATACGGGAAATCCGCGTATACGAAAACGGGAGCTTGTTACAGACGATTTCCGCCGGGGACGCCGGAACGGGGGATATAATTGAAGCGCCGGTTCTGGATTCTATGGCGCCTGTGAATTTAATCGACATGAATTTTGACGGCGTGGATGATTTGGATTTACCGGGTCGGGATGTGAATAACGCGAAAACGATTACGCATTATTATTGGCTCTGGAATCCGAGCGTCGGGGAGTATTTATACGGGTTTACCATGCGAAACGCGGAATTACACCCTGAAACGCGGGAAATTATATCCAAGCATAACGACGGAACGGTATATTATATTGATTATTATAATTATAACAATACGGCTTTGAGTTTAAGCCGTCGTGAGCTGGAAGATTGGGATCGCGGATCGGAAGATTTTCCGTTGAAAGAATATTATGAATATATCGACGGGGAAGAAGTTTTGATTCGTCAGGAGTTCACGGATTATGACGACAACGGGTTGACGATCCGGGAAATTCGGGAGCCGATAGACGGCGTATTATATCCGGTTCGCATGGAAGAACTGGAAGTGACAGACGGGGAAATCCGGGTCATTCGTTCTGAAAATATAGACCCTTCGATTTTATCCCAGCCCGCGCCGGAAGAAAATTTAAATTTAGATTTAGATTTAGATTCGTTAGAATAAAATAAAAAATAAAATAAAAAATAAAAAATAAAAAAATATATAAAACGTCAAAAATCCTTTGTCATCGGATTCCGTGACAAAGGATTTTTCGCGGCTTGGGATAGATAATATTTTAATTATATAAATTATTTTACTAATTCAATAATCGCGGTTTCGGCGGCGTCGCCCCGACGAATGCCGGTTCGGATAATACGGGTATAACCTCCGGCGCGTTCGGCGTATCCCGGCGCGATTTCTTTGAATAATTTATGGCACACGGATTCACGGGTAATTACGCGCAAAGCCGCCCGATAAGCCGCGAGATCGCTCTTTTTGCCAAGCGTGATCATTTTTTCCGCGAGTGGCTTGATTTCTTTAGCGCGGGTGACGGTCGTCTCCATCTTTCCGCGGTCAAGGAAATCCGTCACTTGCTGGCGCAGCATCGCCATACGCTGATCGGTCGGCTTGCCGAGCTTGCGTTGTTTCGACATTCCCTGTCCCCTCCTTGCTGTCAGATTTAACCGCCGCGAATATTAATAAATAATAATAAAATTACACGCGGCGCCCGCGCAATCGCGGGATTGAAATAAAAACTTGAATAAATATTAATTAGCGGCGGGCGGTTCCTCGTCGGCCAAACGCAAACCCATCATTTCAAGTTTGTTCATGACTTCTTCCAGAGACTTGCGGCCCAGATTACGCACTTTCATCATTTCATCTTCCGTCTTGGAGATTAAATCCTCGACGGTATTAATATTAGCGCGTTTCAGGCAATTAAAGCTCCGAACGGACAAATCCAATTCCTCAATCGTCATTTCAAGAATTTTGTCGCGCTGGGTCTCGGCCTTTTCGACCACAATCGGACGGCTGCCGATACTGTCTGAAAGATCCGTAAACAACATGAAATGATCACATAAGATTTTCGCGCCCAGAGACACGGCGTCGCGGGCCGTAAGCGTCCCGTCCGTCCAGACTTCCAGCGTTAATTTGTCATAATCGCTGGAAGTCCCCACGCGGGTGGGTTCAACCGTATAATTTACTTTATAAACGGGCGTGTAAATCGAATCCACGGCGATGACGCCGATAATATTTTGCTGGGGCTTGTTGCGTTCCGCGCCGACGTATCCGCGCCCATGGGCAAGCGTGATTTCCATATTTAAAGCCGCTCCGCTGTCCAGCGTGGCGATGTGCATATCGGGATTTAAAATCTCGACTTCGCCGTCGGCTTTAATATCCCCGGCGGTGACTTCGCAGGGGCCCGTGGCTTCGATATATACGGGCTTGATCCCCTCGCTGTGGACTTTCGTAAGCAGGCCTTTGATATTTAAAACAATCTCCGTCACGTCTTCTTTTACGCCCGGAATCGTGGAAAACTCGTGCTGAACCCCGGCGATTTTAATCGTCGTGGGCGCGGTTCCCGGCAGGGACGAAAGCATGATACGGCGCAAAGCGTTGCCCAACGTCGTGCCGTATCCGCGTTCCAGCGGCTCTACGACATATTTGCCGTAATTCGTCTCGCCGGGGGTTTCAATACAGGTAATCTGGGGTCTTTCGATTTCAATCAACGCTGTACCCTCCTTCGTCATCAAATAGCGCCATACTCCGGTAATTTTGAGGGTAGAATCCCCGCGATTACTTTTTATTACTTAGAGTACAGCTCGACGATGAGGTGTTCTTCCACGGGCACGTCAATATCTTCCCGCGCCGGGAGACGCGTCACAGTTCCTTTTAAACTGTTTTTATCCCGTTCCATCCAAGCGGGGAGCAAGAACATCGGCGCGTCCTGTCCGGTCAGGCGTTTGAATATCGCCGACTGACGGCTGTTTTCGGCGACTTCGATCACGTCGCCGGCTTTCACCTGATAAGACGGAATATCGACTTTGCGATTATTAACCGTAAAATGCCCGTGGCTGACCAGTTGGCGGGCCTGACGGCGCGTCATGGCGAATCCCATGCGATAGACCACGTTATCCAGACGCCGTTCGACGGCGACTAACAAATTATCGCCGGTACGGCCCGGAGCGGCGGCGGCGCGTTCGTAATACGTCCGGAACTGTTTTTCCAGAATCCCGTAAATAAATTTCACTTTCTGCTTTTCGTTCAGCTGGACGCCGTAATCGCTCTTTTTGCGGCGCGTTTGTCCGCCGGGATTGCGATTTGTCGTCTTGCGGGCGTAGCCCATGACGGCGGGGGAAATCCCCAGCGCCTTACAGCGTTTGGCGACCGGCTGCATATTCTTTGCCATATCGCTTGTGCCTCCTTTTTATCAATTCCCAATCAGACGCGGCGGCGTTTGGGAGGACGGCAGCCATTGTGCGGGATCGGCGTAACGTCTTTGATCATCGTCACTTCCAGTCCGACCGCCTGCAAGGCGCGGATCGCGGCCTCGCGGCCCTGTCCGGGGCCTTTCACGAATACTTCCACGGTTTTCAATCCATGTTCCTGCGCGGCGCGGGCCGCTGTCTCGGCGGCTGTCTGCGCGGCGAACGGCGTGGATTTTTTACTGCCCCGGAAGCCCAGACCGCCGGAGGAAGCCCACGAAATCGCGTTGCCCTGCGTATCCGTTACCGTTACCATCGTATTATTAAAAGAAGACCGGATATGGACCTGACCACGTTCGATATTCTTCCGCTCCCGGCGGCGCCGGACGACTTTCCGCCCGCTGGTTTTTCCGCTTGCCATACTTGCGCTCCCTTCCTGATATTATTTCTTCTTATTCGCAATCGTCTTTTTGGGACCTTTGCGCGTTCTCGCGTTGGTTTTACTGCGCTGTCCCCGCACGGGGAGGCCGCGCCGGTGCCGAATGCCGCGATAGCATCCGATTTCGCTCAAACGCTTAATATCCAGCGCCGTCTGACGGCGCAGATCGCCCTCGACCGTATAATGCTCGATTTCCTCACGCAGTTTCTGTTCGTCGGCGTCGCTTAAATCTTTCACGCGAATATCGGGATTGACGCCCGCTTTCGCCAGAATATCCTGCGCGCTCTTGCGCCCGATGCCGTATATATACGTCAGGCCGATTTCGATTCTTTTTTCTTTCGGCAGGTCAATGCCGGCAAGTCTCGCCATATTTCACTACCTCCTCAGCCCTGTCTCTGCTTGTGCTTGGGATTCTCGCAGATAATCATGACGCGCCCTTTCCGGCGGATGACTTTGCATTTCTCGCACATGGGCTTGACTGACGGTCTTACTTTCATAAAATCCTCACCCATTTCCTTTCCGTTCCGTCGCGGCTTGCGATTTGATTTTTCATATATTTTCTTATAAAACGGCGTTTCCATAATATATAATATAAATTATAAAATTTATATTAAAATTATATTAAATTAATTTAATATTTATTTTAAATATATATTATTATATTATTTTATTTACTGCGCCAAGTGATCCGGCCCCGCGTCAAATCATAGGGAGACATCTCCACAGTGACGCGATCCCCCGGCAGAATCCGGATAAAATTCATCCGCAGTTTCCCGGAGATATGCGCCAGAATCCGGTGTCCGTTTCCGATGTCCACTTGAAACATCGTATTCGGCAGGGACTCGACTACAGTTCCCTCCACTTCGATCATATCGGCCTTTGCCAAAGCTCATCCCTCCGATTCCCGCCGGTCCGCTCCGTCCGCCGCGAGAATGATATTATTTATTTTATCACGGCAGGCCGCGAGGGTCCTGCGGAGCTCACTGTTGGTAAATTTCTCCCCCTCCCGGATTTTCCGGGACAGCCGGGTATCTTCCTGTGACGCCACAAATTCCGCGTGACGCCGTTTCTTCCGTTTCGGCGATTCCAGTTTACGGCCTTTCCCATCGGCTAAGAATAAATATTCCCCGTCGATACGCAAGACAATAAATAACTGTCCGCTGTCATGTCCCGCCGTGGAGCGTACAATATCCGTCCGGCGTATTTCTTCCCGTGATTTTTTATTCTCATCCATTATTTTATATTTTTATCAAATTTTATTATAAATTATTATAAATTTTATTAATTTAATATAAATTTTAGACGCGTGTATTAAATCGCGGGGGCGGTTAAAATTTCCGGCTCGCCGTCGCCGGTGATTAAAATCGTGTTCTCATAATGCGCCGCCCATTTGCCGTCCGCCGTGACAATCGTCCAGCCGTTGGATAATTTGACGACGCCCGGCGTCCCGGCGTTAATCATAGGCTCGACGGCAATCGTCATGCCTCGCAGCAATCTCGGCCCTTTATTCGTCTTGCCGAAAGTGGGCACTTCGGGCGGCTCGTGCAGATTTGTCCCGACGCCGTGTCCGACGTATTCCCGCACGACGCCATAGCCGAAGCTCTCGGCGTAAGCCTGTACGGCGGCGGAAATATCGCCTACGCGTTTGCCCTCGCGGGCGTTGGCGATCCCCCGGAAAAAGCTCTCGCGGGTGACTTGAATCAACTGCCGCGCTTCCGAGGAAATCTCGCCGCACGGAAAAGTAGCGGCGCAGTCGCCGTGATAGCCGTTTAATTTGGCGCCTACGTCCACGCTGACTATATCGCCCTCTTGCAAACGCCGATTGCGATCCGGTATCCCGTGAATCACTTCCTGATTGATACTGATACAGACGCTCGCCGGAAAGCCATTATAATGATAAAATGACGGAACCGCGCCGTTTTTTCTTATAAATTTATCCACTTCCCGGTCGATTTCCCATGTCGTGACGCCGGGACGGATCATACTGCCCGCCAGAGCGCGGGCTTCGGCGGTCAGTTTTCCGGCGCGGCGCATGAGCTCAATTTCATGCGCCGATTTGAGATTAATCATGCAATCATCTCGTTTTTCGTTTTTTTATCTCCAGTTTTCCCCGCGCGATTATGATAATTATTATTTTATTTATTTGCCCAGAACGCTTAAAATTCTCTCCGTGGTCTCGGCTATGCCGCTGTTCTCGACGGATTTTAAAAGCCCGCGTTCGGCGTAAAAATCTTTCAAAGGCTCCGTTTCTTTGTGATACACTTCCAAACGGGCTTTGACCGTCTCCGGGGCGTCGTCTTTACGCTGGATCAATTTGCCATTACAATTATCACAGATTCCGTCCCGCTTCGGCGGCGCGGCTTTTACATGATAACTCGATCCGCACGACTCGCACACGCGGCGCCCGCCCATGCGATTGATAATCTCATCATCCGAAATCTCAATCGACACCACGGCGTCAAATATAATCCCGGCTTTTTCTATGGCTTCCGCCTGCGCGACGGTCCGGGGAACGCCGTCCAGAATATAGCCGTTAGAACAATCCGGCTCCGCCAGACGTTCATGAATAATCCCGATAATCACTTCATCCGGGACCAGTTTTCCGGCGTCCATAAATTCTTTGGCTTTCAGACCGGTCGGCGTGCCGTTTTTCACGGCGGCGCGTAAAATATTGCCGGTTGAAATCGTCGGGATATTTAATTTCTCGCTTAAAATTTCCGCCTGCGTACCTTTGCCCGCGCCGGGCGCGCCCAACAGGATCAATTTCATAAGCAATCTCCTTTTCCGGTTCCAACCGGTTTTATTTTTTCCAGATTTTTAATATATTTATAATTATATTTATAATATATTATAAATATATATTATTCAAGAAAGCCTTTATACTGCCGCATAAGCATTTGCGATTCCAGAGCTTTGACAGTCTCCAGCGCGACGCCGACAACGATAATAACAGACGTGCCGCCGATGGAAACAGAACTGTTTTGCACAATCTTGCCGACGATTAACGGACAAATCGCCACGATACCGAGATAAATCGCCCCAAAGAAAGTAATGCGATTTAATACGCGTTTAATAAAATCAATCGTGGGTTTGCCGGGCCGGAATCCGGGGATAAATCCGCCCTGTTTTTTCATGTTATTGGCGATTTCCACGGGATTAAATTGAATCGTCGCGTAGAAATAGCTAAATCCGATAATCATGATAAAATAAGCGATCATATAAGCCACGGACTGCGCGTCAATCGCCTTATAAATGCTATACGAGATTGTACCCTCTTCGGGAATGCCGATAAAGCTCCAAATCGTAATCGGCAGTGACGCGATAGACTGGGCAAAGATAATCGGCAACACGCCCGCCATGCCTACTTTCATGGGCAGATTGCTGGACTGTCCGCCGTACACGCGCCGCCCGACTTGGCGTTTGGCGTATTGCACCGGAATCCGGCGTTCGGCGTCGTTAATAAATACGATAAATACAATTAACGCCAACATGCCAAGCACAAGCAAGACCGCGCCCCAAGGCGGAATCGCGGACGCCAAATACTGTTCGGCGCGTTCCGTCGTGTATCCGGCTTCCGTGAGCGTATCCAGACTTAAATCGCCGCTTTGAATCAGCGACCAGTTCCGCACGCCCTCATATAAGCCCGTAATCATGCTGGGCACGCGGGATAAAATGCCCGCGAATAAAATCATTGAAATGCCGTTGCCGATACCAAATTCGTTGACCTGTTCGCCCATCCACATCACGAACGACGAACCGGCGATCAAAGTCACGATAATCACAAGCGCGGGCCACAAGCCCTCTTCTTCCAATATTCCGTAACGCTTCATCATGAAATAATAGCCTACGGATTGTAACACGGCGATTGCGATTGTCGTATAGCGCGTAATCGACTGGATTTTCTTCCGTCCCTCTTCGCCGCCGTCTTTAGATAAATTCTCTAAATACGGGATAGCGACGGTCAAAAGCTGGATAATAATCGAACTGTTGATATAGGGCTGAATACTCAGCGCGAACACAGTCGCCATAGCGAACGCGCCGCCGCTCATGGCGTTCAACAGTCCGAAATACGTTGTCCCCATCGCGTCAAGCTGTTGACGCAAAAGCTCTGAATCAATATAGGGAACCGTAATCGCGTTGCCGATCCGGAAGATCAATAAAATCAGCATTGTGAAAGTGATTTTATTGCGCAGTTCCGGAAGAGCCCATGCCCGGCGGATAGTCTGGATCACGCCTCATCACCCGGCCTTCCCGGTTTCCGGTCCAGCGTGATGACAGTCCCGCCCGCCGCCTCAATCGCCGCTTTCGCGGATTTCGAGAACGCGTGCGCCTGTACCGTGAGTTTTTTATTCAATTCGCCCCGGCCTAAAATTTTATAGCCGTATTCGCATTTCGATAAAACGCCTTTTTCCGTCAGCGTCTCCTGATTCACGATTGCGCCGTTTTCAAATACGTCCAGCGCGTCGAGATTCACGATCTCCAACGGCTTGGCGAATATATTATGAAATCCGCGCTTCGGGATACGCCGCGCCAACGGCATTTGGCCGCCCTCAAATCCGATACGGACTTTGCCGCCGGAACGGGCTTTCTGACCTTTGTGACCGCGTCCGGCGGTCTTGCCGTTGCCGGAACCGGCGCCCCGGCCTTTCCGATACGTTTTCCGGACCGAACCCGGCGCCGGAGACAGTTCGCTTAATTTCAATTTCCCCGCCCCCTTTTATTATATCTCTTCCGATACCCGGAGCAGGTATCCGATTTTAGCGATTTTGCCCCGCGTACAGGCGTTATCCGGCTGCGTCGTCTCGTCGCCGATTTTACGCAGTCCCAGCGAATGCGCCGTGGCGATCTGCTTTTTTAAACGCCCGTTCAGGCTCTTGATTAATTTAATATTCATATTTTTATTTTCAGCCATTGTGCGTGTCCTCCCCGTCAGCCAAGAATATCGGCCACGCTCTTACCGCGTATGCGGGCGACTTCCTCCGGTCCGCGCATACCGCGCAGGCCCTGAAACGCGGCGGCGACGACGTTATTCGGATTATTGGACCGCAGGCATTTGGCGCGAATGTCTTTAATGCCGGCGGCTTCCACCACGGCGCGCACCGCGCCGCCCGCGATAACGCCCGTGCCGGGCGCGGCGGGTTTCATCAATACGCGTCCCGCCCCGGATTCGCCAATCGTCTCATGCGGAATCGTATCGCCGGACAGCGTGACCGTGATAAAATTCTTCTTGGCGGCCTCAATGCCTTTCCGAATCGCTTCCGGGACTTCAGCGGCTTTGCCGAGTCCGTAACCGACTTTGCCCTTGCCGTCGCCCACGACGACCAAAGCCGAGAATTTCATGACGCGTCCGCCTTTGACGGTTTTAGAAACGCGATTCAAAGACACGACTTTTTCAATATATTCGCTCTGTTCCCGTTCAAATCTGGGCATAAATTCGCTCCTCCTTCCTGATTAATTTTATTTTAAAACTTCAAGCCGCCTTCGCGGGCGCCGTCCGCCAACGCTTTCACGCGGCCATGATATAAATATCCGCCCCGGTCAAACACGACGGCTTCAATGCCCTTTTCAAGAGCGCGTTTGGCGACCAGTTTGCCGACTTCCGCCGCCGCTTTGACATTGCCGCCGTAATTGCCTTTCAAATCTTTATCCAGCGTCGACGCGGAAACCAGCGTGATTCCCTTCGTATCGTCAATAATCTGCGCGTAAATATTCGCCTCACTACGAAATACGTTCAGGCGCGGCGTCTCCGGCGTACCGGATAACCGGGCGCGTACCCGTTTATGGCGTTTCTTGCGCTGGGCGTTCGTATCGGGTCTTTTAATCATAACGCGTCACACCTCCCGGTTATTTCTTCGCGCCGGTCTTGCCGACCTTGCGTCTGATAACTTCATCCGCGTATTTAATGCCTTTGCCCTTGTACGGCTCCGGCGGACGTTTCGCTCTGACTTCCGCCGCGAACTGTCCGACTTTCTGTTTGTCACAGCCGTTAATAATAATCTTATTCGGCGCCGGAACGTCAATCGTAATGCCGTCGATTTCAGGCACGACAACAGGATGAGAATAACCAAGCGTCAGATTTAAATTCTTGCCCTCTTTCGCCGCTCTGTAACCGACGCCGTTGACTTCCAGCTCTTTTTTATAACCTTCAGTCACGCCCGTGATCATATTATGAATCAGCGTGCGCGTCAGACCGTGCAGGCTTCTGTGCAATTTATCTTCCGACGGACGCTCCACCGTAATTTCCGCGCCCTCCTGTTTGATAATCATTTCCGGGCGCAAAGCCTGTTTCAATTCGCCTTTCGGCCCTTTTACAGTAATAATATTATCTTCCGTAATATCCACCGTGACGCCGGCGGGGATCGATACGGGCATTCTGCCAATTCTGGACATATCTAATCCCCCTTTCCTTACCAGACAAACGCGAGGACTTCGCCGCCGACATGAAGTTCACGCGCTTTCTTGTCCGTCATGACGCCTTTAGACGTCGATATAATCGCAATGCCGAGACCGCGCAGGACTTTCGGCAACTCATCCGCCCCGGCGTACACGCGCAGACCGGGTTTCGACACGCGGCGCAGTCCCGTGATTACATTTTCTTTGCCCGCGTTGTATTTCAGCGTAATATGAATCACGCCCTGCAACCCGTCATCCTCGACTTTAAAAGCCTTAATATAGCCCTCGTCCAGCAAAATCCGGGCGATATTCTTTTTCATATTCGACGCCGGAATGTCAACAGAATCATGTTTCGCGGCGTTCGCGTTGCGGATTCGCGTGAGCATATCCGCCACAGGATCCGTAATGTGCATGGTACATCCTCCTTTATATCAAGAGTTGCGATTTCTCAACCGCTCCGACGGCGCGGTTTCCCTCGAATTTTTATCTAAATCTAAATTTTAAATTTAAATTTAAAATCAAAAGACCATTGCCGTCCGTTGCGCCGAATTATTTTTTATTTTAATTTTACTCCGGCGCGGGTACCATTAAAATCAAAATCAAATATAAAATTTATATAATTTATATTTAATTTAAATATTTAATAATTTAATAAATTAAAACGACGCTTTCCGCACGCCGGGAATCTCGCCGCGATAGGCCAATTCCCGGAAGCAAATCCGGCAGACGCCGTAATCGCGCAGATACGCGTGGGGCCGCCCGCACAGCTTACAGCGATTATATCTCCGGCTGGAGAACTTCGGCTTGCGCTGCTGCTTTAATATCATCGCTTTTTTCGCCATGTTTTTGAATCCTCCTTTTGATCGAATATATATAATATTTATCATATTATCTTGATAAAATTAATATAAATTTATAAATTAATTTTATAAATTATCTTGCGAACGGCGCGCCGATTTGCGTCAGCAAATCTCTCGCCTCTTCATCCGTCTGGGCCGTCGTGCAGATCACGACATCCATACCGCGGATTTTATCAATTTTATCATACTCGATCTCAGGGAAAATCAACTGTTCCCGGATACCCAGCGCGTAATTGCCGCGTCCGTCGAACGCGTTGGGATTAATCCCTTGAAAATCGCGCACGCGGGGCAGTGCGATATTAAATAATCTATCCAGAAACTCCCACATTTTATCGCCCCGGAGCGTCACTTTCGCGCCAATCGGCATATGCTCACGGACTTTGAAATTCGCTATCGACTTCCGCGCCCGCGTAATCACGGGCTTCTGTCCCGTGATCTTCGCCAGATCCGCCGAGACGTTATCTAAAATCTTCGCGTTTTCCCGCGCTTCGCCGCAACCGACATTCACAACCACTTTTTCAATGCGCGGCGTCTGCATGACGCTTTTATAATTAAAACGCTTCATCAAAGCGGGTACGACTTCAGACTTGTATTTTTCTTTCAAACGCGCCATCTGTACGCCCCCCTTTCTTATAATACAGCGCCGCAGCGCTTGCATACGCGATTTTTCTTGCCGTCCGCGTCGATTTTATAGCCAATCCGGACCGGCTTGTCGCATTTGGGGCATACGACCTGTACTTTGCACACGCGCAGAGCCGCCTCACGCTTCATAATGCCGCCCTCTTCGCCTTGGCGACGGGGTTTGACATGACATGTCGCTATATTGACGCCCTCGACCACGACCGCGTCTTTCTTGGGAATCGTCCCCAGAACTTTGCCCCGGCGTCCCCGGTCTTTGCCGGAGATAACCATTACCGTATCGTCTTTTTTTACTTTCATTCCTGCCATATCGTCCGGCCTCCTCAAATCACTTCGGGCGCCAGCGACAGGATTTTCATATAATCCTTGTCACGCAGTTCCCGCGCCACGGGCCCGAAAATCCGGGTGCCTCTCGGATTCTTATCGTCCCGGATCAATACGGCGGCGTTGTCGTCGAATCTCACATACGTTCCGTCGGCGCGGCGAATGCCTTTCGCCGTCCGAACGATCACGGCGCGAACCACTTCGCCCTTTTTCACCGCGCCGCCCGGATTCGATTTCCGTACCGACGCGACGATTACATCACCGATATTGCCGAATTTACGGCTGGACCCGCCCAGTACGCGAATACATTTAATCTCTTTCGCGCCGGTATTATCCGCCACTTTCAGAAAGGTCTCCTGCTGAATCATAAATTCTCAACCTCCCTCTTACTTCGCCTTCTCGATGATTTCCACCACGCGCCAGCGTTTCTCTTTCGACAAAGGCCGCGTCTCCATGACTTTCACGCGATCCCCCACGCCGCACTCGTTTTTCTCATCATGCGCTTTTAATTTATACGTCCGACCGACGATCTTTTTATATAACGGATGCGCGACCCGATCCGCGATGGCGACGACAACCGTCTTATCCATTTTATCCGATACCACTTTGCCGATCCGGGTCTTGCGGGAGGAAGTTCTTTTTTCTTCGCTCATAATTTTTTTACTCCTCCTTCTCGTATCACTGCCGCGCCAGTTCCGCCAATACGGTCTTGGCGCGGGCTATATCGTGTTTTGTCTCCCGGATTTTCAGCGGATTATCCAGTTGATTCGTGGCGTGCTGCATACGAAGAAAGAACAAATCTTTTTTCAGTCCCGTGAGCTTTTCGTTCAGTTCCTCGGCGCTCATTTTACGAAATTCGCTTGCCTTCATCTCAAACACCCGCCTCCTCGTTTCCGGATTCAACTCCGGCTGTCTCTTTCGGCGCGGTTTCCTTGACGATAATCTTCGTCTTAATCGGCAGTTTGTGACTCGCCAAGCGCAACGCTTCCCGCGCCATCTCCGGCGCCACGCCCGCGATCTCGAACATGACGCGGCCCGGCTTCACCACGGCCACCCAAAATTCCGGGGAGCCTTTGCCGGAACCCATACGGGTTTCCGCCGGTTTCTTCGTCACGGGCTTATCCGGGAAAATTTTAATCCAGACCTGTCCGCCGCGCCGCGTGTAACGCGTCATGGCGATACGGGCGGCCTCTATCTGATTACTGGTAATCCAGCCGGGTTCCATAGCCTGCAGGCCAAATTCCCCGTAAGTGATTTTATTGCCCCGCGTCGCTTTGCCGGTCATGCGACCGCGATGAACGCGGCGGTATTTCACTCTCTTGGGCATTAACATACTTACTCAGCCCCTCCTTCCTGATTCGGAGCGGGCGCCGCGGGCTTCGTGTCGGGCGCGTTATTCGCGTTATTCGCGTTATTCTGAACGCCCTGACGGTCACGATTAAATCCGCCGCCTTGTCTGTCACGATTAAAACCGCCGCCGCTGTTATTATTAAAACTTCTCGG
>CAJOFP010000002.1:13452-15161 GCA_905233795.1 uncultured Oscillibacter sp.
TGACGGTCTCTATTAAATCCGCCGCCTTGTCTGTCCCGATTAAATCCGCCGCCGCTGTTATTATTAAAACTTCTCGGCTGTCCGGCGCCTTGCGAGCCGCCGCCTTGTCTGTCACGATTAAATCCGCCGCCCTGACGGTCTCTGTTAAATCCGCTTCCGCCTTGGCGATCCCGGCCAAATCCGCCGCCGCCTTGTCTGTCACGATTGAATCCGCCGCCGCGCCGGTCATCACGCCGCCGACGTTCCCGACGTTCTTGGAACGGCTTGCTTGTATCCATCGTCCGGGGCGTCGTTCTCAGCGTCTGCGATAATACTTCGCCTTTATAAATCCAGACTTTCACGCCGATCCGTCCGAACGTCGTCGCGGCTTCCGCGAAACCGTATTCAATATCCGCCCGAATCGTCTGCAGGGGAATGGTTCCCTCGTGATAATGCTCAATGCCGGCGATTTCGCGTCCGCCCAGACGACCGGAACAACAGGTTTTAATCCCTTTCGCGCCGGCGCGCATCGCCCGCGCCATCGCGTTTTTCATCGCCCGTCTATGGCTGATACGCTTTTCCAACTGCTGCGCGATATTCTCGGCGACAAGCTGCGCGTCCATATCGGGATAGCGAACTTCAATAATATTTAATCTTACTTTCTTGCCGATCATCTTTTCGACCGCTTGACGATACACTTCAATCTGCTCGCCGCCCTTGCCGATTACCAGACCCGGACGGGCGCAGTGTAAAAACACCGTCACTATATCATTGCTGCGCTCGATTTCAATTTTCGGCACGCCCGCGCTGTACAGCGTCTTTTTCAAATATTTGCGAATCTTCTGATCCTCGACAATCAAATCGCCGACTTTCTCCTCACTGGCATACCAGCGGGAGTCCCAGTCTTTAATTACGCCTACGCGCAGGCCGTGGGGGTGTACTTTCTGTCCCATACTATCCTCCCTCTTCGATTATGCCTTCTCAGCCACGGCGAGCGTGACATGAGACGTGCGTTTATTAATCCGGAAGGCGCGGCCCTGCGCCCGCGGACGGATACGTTTTAATATCGGCCCCGGCGTGGCGAAAATCTGTGTAATCACAAGGCTTTCCGGGTCCATGCCGAAATTATTTTCCGCGTTGGCGACGGCGCTTTTTAACAATTTCTGCAACGGCTCCGACGCCGCTTTCGGCGTCTGCATTAATATCGCCATAGCGTTATTGACATCTTTTCCCCGGATCAAATCGCATACGATCTGAATCTTGCGCGGGGAGATGCGCACATAGCGCAGATACGCTTTCGCTTCTTTCTGGTCCATATTACTCTATCTCCCTCCCGCTTTAAGAATCTTTCCGATGTCCGCGGAACGTGCGGGTCGGGGCGAACTCGCCCAGTTTATGCCCGACCATGTCCTCCTGAATATATACCGGCACATGTTTGCGCCCGTCGTGTACCGCGATTGTATGCCCGACGAACGCGGGGAAAATCGTGGACGCCCGGCTCCAAGTTTTCAGAACTTTCTTTTCATTATTCCGGTTCAGCTCTTCCACGCGCTTCAACAGCTCCGGGGCGACGAACGGGCCTTTTTTTACCGATCTGCTCATTTTAATACGCCTCCCCTTTCTTATTTCTCATTGCGACGCTTGATAATAAATTTATCGCTACGGTTCTTATGCTTGCGGGTTTTATAGCCCAGCGCGGGCTTGCCCCACGGCGTCACGGGTCCCGGACG
>CAJOFP010000002.1:15254-17836 GCA_905233795.1 uncultured Oscillibacter sp.
TTTTCATGATCGATATTGCCGACCTGTCCGATTGTCGCCATACAATTTACGCGGACAATCCGAACTTCGCCGGACGGCATACGGATTTGGGCGTCTTTGCCCTCTTTCGCCATCAACTGCGCGGCGGCTCCGGCGGAACGCACTAATTGCGCGCCTTTGCCCGGATGCAATTCAATATTATGAATCACAGTACCTACAGGAATATTCGCAATCGGCAAAGCGTTGCCGGGTTTAATATCCGCATTCGGCCCGGATTCCACTTTATCGCCTTGCGACAGCCCGACCGGCGCGAGAATATAACGCCGCTCATGATCTTCATATTCTAATAACGCGATATTCGCGCTACGATTGGGATCATATTCCAGTCTTAAAACAACGGCGTTCATATCGTGCTTATCGCGTTTAAAATCAATCACGCGATATTTCCGCTTATTTCCGCCGCCACGGTGCCGGACTGTGATATGCCCGTAATTATTGCGGCCCGCGCTCTTTTGCAACGACTTCGTCAGGCTCGCTTCCGGTCTGGCGTGTTTGTCAATCCCGTCAAACCCGGAAACCGTCATTTGCCGTCTGGAGGGAGTCGTCGGCTTGTAGCTCTTAATAGACATATTACTTTATCGCTCCCTTCCCGGCTTAAACCATGCCCTCAAAAAACTCAATCGTCTTGGAATCATCCGTCAACGTCACATACGCCTTTTTCCACTGGCGCGTGTAGCCGGGACGCCCGCCGCCCATGCGTTTGGGCTTGCCCTTTACATTCAACGTGTTCACGGCCTTGACTTTTACGCCGAAAATCTCTTCCACGGCTTTGCGAATCTCAATCTTGCCCGCGTCGCGGGAGACCTCAAACGCGTATTTCTTATCCACAGCCCCCGCCATAGAACGCTCCGTGATAATCGGCCTGATAATAATATCATACGCGGTAGCCATTACGCCGACACCCCTTTCGCGCCCTCTAACATCTCAGCGGCCTGTTTGCCCTCGCCCAGCGCGACTTTTTCAAGAATTTCCAGCGCGGACCGGTCAATAATTAAATTTTTCGCGTTTGTAATATCATATACATTCGCCTGCATCGCGGCGCAGGTCAGCACGCCCGGAAGATTTCTCGCGCTGTAATATACAATCTTATCCGGCGCCCGCGTAATCACAAGCGATTTTCCATCGACTTTCAACGCGTTTAAAAACCCGCGAAAATCTTTCGTCTTGATATTTTCTAATTTAATCTCATCAATCACGATCAGATTTCCGCCGCTTACTTTATCCGACAAGACGGATTTTAACGCCAGCCGACGGACTTTTTTATTCACGCGATAACGATAACTGCGCGGCTTCGGCGCGAACGCCACGCCGCCATGCGTCCACTGGGGGGCGCGGGTACTGCCCTGACGGGCATGGCCGGTGCCTTTCTGCCGCCACGGTTTTTTGCCGCCGCCGGATACTTCCCCGCGGGTCTTGGCGCTCTGCGTCCCCTGACGCTGATTCGCCAAATAGTTCTTGACCATCTCATGCACAACGTACTGATTCGGCTCGACGCCGAAAACAGCTTCCTACAACAGACATATTCGCACCTCCTTACTTTATTTTCTCGCGGAAGCCTTTTGCGGATTCCGTCCGGAAGCCTTCTGCGGATTGCGGCTAATATCCGCGCCTTCCTGTTTCACTCTGTGGACTTTGACAGTCGATTTAATTAATACAATTCCGCCTTTGGGTCCGGGAACCGCGCCGCGTACAGCTAATAAATTCAAATTCGGGTCCACGCGCACGACAGACAAATTCTGAATCGTCACGCGATCCACGCCCATTTGTCCGGCGCCGATATGGCCTTTAAATACTCTTGACGGATCCGTACCCGCTCCCAAAGAACCGGGATGGCGTCCGACAGGACCGGAACCGTGCGTTTCTTTTAATCTATGCGCCCCACAGCGTTTAATAACGCCCTGATACCCGTGACCTTTGGTCGTGCCTGTCACGTCCACGAAATCGCCCGCCTGAAATACATCCGCTTTGATAACATCGCCGAGATTCAATTCCGCCGCGTTATCCAGAGCGAACTCGCGCAAATATTTTTTCGCGCCCGCGTTGGCTTTATTCAAATGCCCCATTTTCGGCTTGTTCAACCGATGTTCGGGAACGTCCATGAAACCAAGCTGAACGGCCTCATAACCGTCTTTTTCCTTGGTTTTCTTCTGGACGACCGCGCAGGGACCCGCTTCAATGACAGTCACCGGAATCATCCGGCCATTCTCATCAAAAAGCTGGGACATCCCCACTTTTCTGCCGATGATCGCTTTCATCCAACGTGATCTCCTTCCTGAGTTTATCTTTTACATATATAAATATTATAAATAATTTAATATCGCCATTAAATTATTTAAATTATTATATTAAATTATTATAAATTATAATTTAACATTAAATTCGACGCCCGCGGGCAATTCCAGCGCCATTAACGCTTCCACCGTCTTGGGCGTGGACTTCGTTATATCAATCAAGCGCTTATGCGTCCGGCGCTCAAACTGCTCCCGACTGTCTTTGTACTTATGCACGGCGCGCAAAATCGTGACGATTTCTTTTTTCGTCGG
>CAJOFP010000002.1:17912-20653 GCA_905233795.1 uncultured Oscillibacter sp.
TAAAATTTCCTCCTGTTCTCCATATTTTTCACAAGATTACGACCTGAAATTCTGTACGCGTTCCCGTGCGTATCATTCCGGCTCACAAATCAAACCGGCGCGAATCACTCCCGCCGGGTCAGACCGTGTCGCGGCGATCTACGCCGCGTAACATTTCCACAGCCGTCTCATGAATCGGACGCGCTCCCCGTGAGTTCCCTTGTAAAATACAGGATTATAATAATTATTATCATTTTACAAGCAATCTCCCGGTTCCATGCGCCGCCGCCGGATCGAGATTTTTTTATTTTATTCATTTTATTATAAATTTATATTAAAAAATATAAAATTAAATATAAAAAATAATATATAAAATAAATCCGGGAACGCGCCCCGGAATATCTCTCACAGACGGACTAAAATATTATAAAAGAAAATAATCCCCTTGTCAAGCGAAATTTTCAATTTAAAATCACATCCGCGTAAAATTTTTTGGAAAACCCCGCCAATCATTTATAAAATTTGACGGATAAAAATAAAAATTTGATTTAAATCCAAGAAAATAATTTTAAATATAAATTTTAAAATGAATATTAAAAAAATAATCGCACGGTCAGCGCGGCGGCGATAAATCCGGTCAGATCGGCGATCAAGGCGGCGGGTATCGCGTGACGGGTTCGCCGGATATTCGCCGCGCCAAAATAGACGGCAATCGTATAGAAAGTCGTCTCGGTACTGCCCAGCATGACGGCGGCGGTTCGTCCCTGTACGCTGTCCGGCCCGAAATCGCGTATGATCTCGCCCGCGACGCCTACCGCCCCGCTTCCCGATATGGGCCGAATCAACATCAGCGGCGCCAATTCCGACGGAATATCAAAAAATTTTAAAACCGGCGTGAAAATATTCACCAGCCAATCCAACGCGCCGGACGCCCGAAACATGGCGACGGCGGGAAGCAACGCGATTAAACCCGGAAAAATATATAACAGCGTTTTTAATCCGTCTTGGGCTCCGGTTCGCAACGCCTGATAAATATCAGCGCGTTTCCCAATCGCAATCACGGCGCATAAAGACAATAAAACCGGCAATATCCACGCGCTTAAATTATTAAAATTTATAATATTATTACTCATCAATATATCAAATCCCTATAATTTATAATTATATTTAAAATTATTATTATTTAAAAACCCGACGGAAAATAAAATCGGCTACCAGTCCAGCCGTTACGGATAAAATCGAGGTAATCCAGACAGCCGGTAAAATATCAAACGGCGTCCGACATCCGGCGGCGGAACGAAGCGCGGCGGCGGTCGCCGGAATGAACTGCACAGACGCCGTATTGAGAATCACAAGGCGGCATAATTCGTCACTCGCGGTATGATTTTCACTATCCCGCGCCATACGCAAGGCGGCGCGAATGCCCAACGGCGTCGCGGCGTTGCCCAATCCCAGTAAATTCGCCGAAAAATTGCCCGATAAAGCCGCCATCGTTTCCGCGTCCCGGCCGGCGTTCGGAAATAATAAAATCAAAAAAGGCCGCAAAAAATTCGATAAAATTTCTATCAATCCCGCTTGGCGCATAAATTCCATGACCCCGCTCCAAAGACAGACCGCCCCCGCCATTGATACGCATATCTCAACCGCCGACGCCGCCCCCGACAACGCCGCGTCCGCCACGGCGTCCATCCGTCCCGACGCCGCCCCAAATCCGGTGGATAATATTACCAATCCGGCCCACAGAACCGACAAAGCCATTGAAAACCGCCCCATTTTTGAATTATTTTTGAATAAATTGTAAATAATTTCGCGGGAGAATTGACAATATATGACACAAGCGCTATTTTATTTATATGCCGCAGGTGTGTAAAAAATATATATAAATATATAAAAAAATATCAATCAGGCGGCGTTTAGAAACATAAATCGCGTCTTTCCGGGTAGAACGCATAAAAAATATAGAAAAATAAAATAAAACGCGCCGCGCCGGATTTTTTTAATTATATTATAATATTTATTATCATATTTTAATATATATTATAATTTTTAATATATTTTTCAATATTTTAATATATTATATCATTTTAATATATTTTATATAATATAATACTATAATATAATTTCGGCGCGTTTCTCCGCGTTGTATCCGGGGGGAACCGGGGATCAAGAAAAGGAGAAATAAAGTGAAAACGACGGGAATCGTGCGGAAAGTGGATGAACTGGGCCGCATTGTTCTGCCGATTGAAATGCGGCGGACGTTGGACATCGCGGAACGGGACGCTCTGGAAATCTATGTGGACGGCTCGTCCGTCATCCTGAAGAAATTCGCTCAAAGTTGTGTGTTTTGCGACAGTACGGAAAATATCCGCATGTTCCGGGGGAAAAACGTGTGCCCCCGTTGTCTGGAGGAACTGCGGGTCATGGAAGAGAACACGCCGGTGGCCGTATAACAGACGGGTAAAAACGCAAAGCGCGGGGAACTGGATTTTCCAGCCCCCGCGATTTTTATATGCGCCTCAAATTAAATCCCCCCAGCCGCTTCGCGGCTTTCCCCCCTTTAACAAGGGGGGCTTGAGACGCTTTCTCCCGTTTTTGCCCCCCTTGTCAAAGGGGGGTGGGCAGGTTATCATAGCAAGTGCAACAGTAAGGAGGCGAAAAAAAGAATAGACGACATGACATCCAAGGTGTAAAATGCAAGCGCTCAAACAAACAGGTTACACAAGGAGGAAGCCATGTCGTCCTACAAGCATTTTACACTGGAA
>CAJOFP010000003.1:0-14406 GCA_905233795.1 uncultured Oscillibacter sp.
ATTCGCCGTTTTTTCTTACCCAGACCGCCACGGGGTCCATAATGCCGCCGCAATCGGCGGCGCGGTCGCCCGGCTCCGTATCCAAATGCAGACTGCTCAGACAATTTGAACAGTGATTTCTGTGACCGCTTCCCGCGCCTTCGGGGAATATAACCGCGCCGCAGACTTTACAGGTAAAACTGTCATAACAGGCGTGCGTTTTATAATAATTTTTTTCGTATGCCTTACGCTTATTTTCACGATTCACGGGTTTATCCTCCTGAAATCAAATTAAAAATATAAAATATTTTTAATTTTCCGGGAGGTTTTACGGGAATTGGCGCAAACCTCCCGGTCAGCGCACAAGTCCCAAATATAAATTAAAAAATTTCAAAAGGCGTGTCTCCTCGTTAAATTTTATATAATTTTAATATTAAATTTTATAATTTTTATACTTCAATATCAATAAAGGCGTCTTTATTTTCGCCGCAATACGGACATGTCCAGCCCTCCGGCAGGTCTTTAAACGCCGTACCCGGTCTGACTTCGCCGTCCGGATCGCCTTTCAACGGGTCATACTCATGACCGCACCCAAGACAGATATTTAATTTACGCGGCGCGGCGGGTTTCTTCGGGATTTGCCGTTTCATTTTTACCATCGGCGGCGCGGGCTGTTTCTCGCCCGTGTCTAACGCCTCTGTCAATAACGGCAAAATTTCATTTACGTCGCCGACAATGCCGTAATCACAGTTTTTAAATATTCTCGCATTGGGATTATTATTAATCGCTACGATATAAGCGGCGTCTTTAATGCCTTTCAAATGCTGAACCGCGCCGGAAATGCCGCAGGCGATATATAAATTGCCTTTAAATTTCTGTCCCGACATGCCGACATAGCGATTTAACGGCACATATTGCAACGTCTCCGCCACCGGACGCGATGACCCAATCGCCGCGCCCGCCGCTTTCGCCAGATTTTCAATTAATTTCATGTTTTCGCGTTCGCCAATGCCTTTACCCGCGCTGACGACCCGTTCCGCTTCTATAATCGGCGTATCCGCCGGAATGCCGTAATGAAAATCATGACCGTCTTTCTTCAAAGCCGTCACAAGCGCGTCCACTTTATCTTTCGCGCTTCCGTCTTTGAATATAATTTTCTTGCGTTCGCCGGTCTCGCCGCCGGATTGTTTCACCGGCGCCGCTCCGCCGCCGCTCGCTTTTCCGGCTTTGCCCAATATATAAGACGCGATCACAACGCGCTGAATTTCGTTTGTGCCTTCATCAATCGTCGTGATTTTAGCGTCCCTGTAAGCGCGTTCGACTTCCATGCCTTTCATGAATCCCGCGCCGCCGTAGATTTGCAACGCGTCGTTACAGACTTCAAGCGCAATATCTGACGCGTACATTTTCGCCATCGCCGCTTCCATGCCGTAAGACGCGTGCGCCTGTTTCAATTCCGCCGCGCTGTATACTAAAAATCTCGCGCAACGCAATTTCGTCGCCATATCCGCGATTTTAAACGCAATAGATTGCTGCTGACAGATAGGCCGTCCGAATTGTACGCGCTCTTTACTGTATTCCACAGCCGATTCATACGCGCCTTGCGCGATTCCCAACGCCTGCGCCGCGATTCCGATTCGTCCGCCGTCCAGCGTGGACATAGCGATTTTAAATCCCATGCCCTCTTTGCCCAATAAATTCTCTTTCGGGATTTTGACGTTATTGAAATTTAACTGACACGTCGCGGATGAACGAATGCCCATTTTGTCATAATGCGGCTCGAAAGTAAAACCCTCCCAGCCTTTTTCCACGATAAAAGCCGATATGCCCCGCGTTCCGATTCCGGGCGTCGTGACGGCGAATACTACATAAGTATCCGCTTCGCCGCCGTTCGTGATAAATATTTTCTCGCCGTTTAAAATATAATAATCGCCCTGTAATTCGGCGACTGTCTCCGTGCCGCCCGCGTCCGATCCGGCGTTGGGTTCCGTCAGACCAAACGCGCCGATTTTCTTACCGGAACACAAATCCGGCAGATATTTGCGTTTTTGTTCCTCATTGCCAAACGCGGCGATGGGATACGTCCCCAGTGACGTATGCGCGGATAAAATCACGCCCGTGCCGCCATCCACGCGGGCCAATTCCTCCACCGCAATCGCGTAGCTTAACACATCCGCGCCCGCGCCGCCGTATTCTTTCTCATAGGGCAGACCCATAAGGCCCAATTCGCCCATTTTGGTCACGGCTTCTCTGGGAAAGCGATTTTCTTTGTCCAGTTGAAAGGCGATGGGTTTGACTTCGGACTCCGCGAACTGACGCACTTTGGCGCGTAACGCCTCATGAGCTTCCGTGGTCTGATAGTTCATAAATTTATCCTCCCTTGCCCCTGATTTTATATAAATATATTTATATAAAATATATAAAAATAGAATACATAAAAACGCGTCTTTTGTCAATAGTCTCTTTTTCGGCTTAAATTTTATACGCGCTTGAGTTTTTTATACACGCGTGGTATTTTATATAAAATTTTATCAATAATTAAATATTTATAATTAATTATAAATAAAATTAATAAAATGAAAAACTCGGAAAGGATTTGATTAGAATATGGAAAAGCAATCTTTCATTTCGCTGTTATCGTCTAATCCCTATCCCGGACGCGGAATTGTACTGGGGACAAGCCCGGACGGGTTAAAATCCGTCGCGGCGTATTTCATCATGGGCAGAAGCGAAAATTCCCGCAACCGCGTGTTTGTTCCTACGCCCGACGGCATTCGCACACAGGCGCACGATCCGAATAAAATGACGAACCCGGAATTGATTATTTATCATCCCGTGCGTGAAATTGAAAATTATTTAATCGTCACAAATGGAGATCAGACGGACACAATCCGGGACGCGATAAAAAATTTAGATTTAAAAAAGCAAGATCAAGATCAAAATCAGGTTAAAATCGCGTTTCAATCCGCGCTGGATACCCGGACATTTGAGCCGGACGCGCCCAATTATACGCCGCGTATCTCCGGGTTATTATTTCCTGACGGCGGTTTTAGCCTGTCTATATTAAAATCTTACGACGGCATGCCCGGAGAGGGGAGATTTTTGCACACTTATCAAAAAGACGGAAATCCCCTGCCGTCGTTTGAGGGCGAACCGGTTCGCGTCAGTTTGGACGCGCCAAACGCGGAAATATTAGCGAATACAATATGGGACGTGATGGACGAGGGAAATAAAATTTCGCTCTATGTTCGTTATACGGATATACAATCCGGGAGCTATCAAACAGTCTTGTTAAATAAACTGTCATCCGGTTTTCGCGGGCGTCAGATTTATTAATTATAATTTTAATATATTTTAATATTATTTTAATATATTTTGTAATATTTCGCAGTCAAAAAATTCCAAACGGCGTAATTTAAATTGGAAATTTTGTCGAAAAAGCCCTTGTAAAAATATTTGGGATGATATATAATGATTTTAATTTTCGCGTGAAAGCGCATTGAGAGGAGGCGACGGATTGAACGGGGAAATAAGCGGTCTTTTGTCCGGAACCGAACCAAAAATTTTATTGGCGCTAACCGGTATCATTTTATCGGCGGCGCTGATGATTCGCGTACTGGTCATTCCGTATTTTACCGTCATTCCGGGGCGGTTTCAGTTATTATTGGAACAGACAGTCCACGCGGCGGATCGCGTCGGCGGGGCAATAAAGGGAATCGCCGGGATTATACCGGCGATTTGGCGCGGGATAAAAAAATTTTGCGGCGCGGTAATATCTTTTTGTTCGGCGCGGCGTCTTGAAGTAAGTATCTGGCTGGGGTCGGCGATTATTTTATTAGTTTTATCTACGCTGGCGCCGTCCGCCCATACTCATCAGGATGTCCAGACCGCTATGCGGGACGCGGTTTTGCATGATGTAAATCAAATCAGCTTATTTGGATTAAAACAAGTCAATCCGGGTTTAATAGCCGCTATGACGGTCACGGGGATTTTATTAGTATTGGCTTTGATTATCCGGCTTTTTTTCATTCCCAATATGAAAGTCGTCCCCGGAAAAGCGCAATTAATATTGGAACAGCTTGTGGATTTATTGGACGGTCTGTCGCATAGCCGGGGCAAGATAAGATTTATAGGCGCGTATGTGTTCGCGGCGGGCGTTTATATTTTTACAGGCACGCTTTTTGAATTATTAGGCTTGCAAGCCGTCGCGTCTGACGGCGTGTCGGTTTCACTGCCCGCGCCGTTGAGCGATGTCAACGCGGCGATTTGCATGGGCTGTTTAAGCTATTTGATTATTATAGCGGGCGGGATTCGTCACGCGGGGACGCATGGATTAAAAGCGGCTTTAAAAGAATTTTCACTGCCGATTTCCATGAGTTTCAGATTATTCGGCGCGTTGTTAAGCGGCTTGTTGGTGACGGATTTAGTCTATCACTATGCCGCTCTGCGTTACGGCGTCCCGGTTGTTATCGGCGTTGTGTTTACGCTTCTTCACGCTATTGTCCAGACATATGTATTAACTATGCTGGTCGGGATGTATTACGGCGAAGTGACGGAAGCGGGAGAAAAAAATAAATAAAATTATATATTATTATAAAAATTAATTATTTTTAATTAATTTAAATAGAAAAATTAAAAAATGGGGGAAAACAAATCATGAATCGCAAGTACAAAAAGACATTCGCCCTGCTCCTGCTGGCCATGCTGGTCTCCGCGCTGATAGCCGTACCCGCTTTCGCCGCCGCTGATACGCCTGTAAGCGATGAGGCGGGCGAGGTCGTGTACAGCCCCGCCGCTGACGCGCAGGCCGCGGCGGACGCTGAAATCGTATCCGGGAAAGCGTTGGGAAGCGGGATTGCAATCGGTATCGCCGCCGCCGCCGGCGCGATTGCGATGGGACTTGCCGTCGGCAAAGCCACTGAAGGCATCGCCCGTCAGCCGGAGGCCAACGGCGATATTCGCGGAACGCTTATGCTTGGTTTGGTATTTATCGAAACCGCGATTATTTACGCGCTCCTGTCCGTGATTCTGATTATCTTTGTCCTGTAAAGGCGGGTGCGGGATAGATTATGCCATTAAATATCGATTGGCAGCAAATCCTGCTGCATTTGTTCAATTTCGTGATTCTCGCCGGGGGCTTGTATTTTTTATTATACAAGCCCGTGAAAAAATATATGCAGTGGCGTCAGGATCAGTACGACGCGAGAGAGGCGGAAGCGGCGAAAAACGAATCGGAAGCCGAAGCGCTCCGGCGTAAATACGAAGAAATGATCCGGGACGCGGAACTGGAAATTCAAAGCATGAAAGAACGCGCCAGTGAGGAACTGGAAGCGGAAAAAAGTCAACAGCTTGCGGAAGCGCGTCAAGAGGCGCGGCGTATTATTAATACGGCGAAGAAAACGGCGGAAATCCGCACGCAAAAAGTATTGGAGGACGCCCACGAAGAAATTAGATCGCTCGCGGTCGGCATGGTTGAAAAACTGGTTTTACAAAGCGGCGGCGACGCGCTGGATCGTTTTTTAGACGAAGCGGAGGGACAGGAGCATGGCTGAGAATCAACGCCGGGCGGTATTACGGAGCGACACGCCGCCCACGGATGAACAAAAACGCCGTCTCGCCGCGTTCCTGCGCCGGACGTATTCGGAAGAGATAGAAATTATCTGGGAGGACGCCCCGGAATTAACAGGCGGATTTAGACTGCATGTCGATCAAGACGTATATGACTGGAGTTTAGAAGGTCGTATGCGTCAGTTTCATGAACGTATGGCGCAAATCGCGCCGGGGCCGAAAAATGTTTTGCCGCTGCTTCATGACACGATGGAAAAATTTTATCCGGGCGTCGTGCGGGAGGAACGCGGCGAAGTTTTGACGATTGGAGACGGAATCGCCCGCGTAAAAGGCTTGCCGGACGCGGAATACGGAGAGATTTTAGAATTTGACAAAGGCGTCCGGGGCATGGTGCAGGATTTGCGCGAGGACAGTTTAGGCTGTGTGTTATTCGGTGAAAATAATGTAAAAGCCGGCGATGTGGTACGCTGTACGGGCCGCACGGCGGGAATGCCGGTCGGAATTGGCTTTTTGGGCCGCGTGGTGGACGCGCTCGGATCGCCGATTGACGGTAAAGGCGCGATTTCCCATGACGGTTTCAGACCGATTGAAATTCCCGCGCCCGGCATTTTAGAGCGTCAGTCTGTAGATAAGCCGTTGGAAACGGGCATTTTATGTATAGATTCCATGTTCCCGATTGGACAGGGACAGCGCGAATTGATTATCGGCGACAGACAGACCGGTAAAACGGCGATTGCCATTGATACGATTTTAAATCAAAAAGATAGAAAAGTAATTTGTATCTATGTCGCAATCGGACAGAAATCCAGTTCCGTGGCGCAATTAGCGGCGAATCTGGAAAAACACGGCGCGATGGATTATACGATTATCATACACGCGTCAGCCAGCGCGCCGGCGGCGGAGCAATATATCGCGCCTTACGCCGGGACCGCGCTTGCCGAACATTTCATGTATATGGGACGTAATGTCTTAATCGTATATGACGATTTAAGCAAACACGCGATTGCGTATAGAACTCTAAGTTTATTATTGGAACGCTCTCCGGGTCGTGAGGCGTTCCCCGGCGACGTGTTTTATTTGCATTCGAGATTGCTGGAACGCTCCGCGCATTTGTGTGACGAGTTAGGCGGCGGCAGTTTAACGGCGTTGCCGATTATCGAAACGCAATCCGGCGACGTGTCGGCGTATATTCCAACAAATGTAATTTCGATTACGGACGGACAGATTTATCTGGAAAGCGGTCTGTTTTTCTCCGGTCAGCGTCCGGCGGTAAACGTCGGCTTGTCTGTCTCTCGTGTAGGCGGCGACGCCCAGACACAGGCCATGAAACGCTCTTCCGGGTCTTTGCGTCTGGATTTGGCGCAATATCGTGAAATGGAAGTTTTCACCCAATTCGCAAGCGATTTGGACGACGCGACGAAACGGCAGTTAATTTATGGCCAAGGCTTAATGCAGTTCAGGTTTGCTTATTGACAGCCGCTTTAGCGCATACGATGGAGACAATTCCGGTAGAAAATTTAAAAATTTACAGCAAAGAATTATTGGACGCTATGGAACGCGAAAACGGCGACGTATGCCGCCGTATTGACCGCAACGGCAAATTGACGGATGAGGATAAAGAGCGTTTATTGAAAACGGCGAAGTATTACGCGTCGGAATACGCGAGAAAACAGGAGAGATTAAGCGCCGGAAAAGCGGGCGGTGATTCCTGATGGCAAGCGTCAAAGAAATCAAATCCCGTATTGACGGCGTCCGGGAGACGCGGAAAATCACAAACGCCATGTATTTAGTGGCGTCTACAAAACTGCGTCACGCGAGAGAGGCGCTGGATAGAACCCGGCCTTATTTCGACGCCACGCGCCGCGAGGTCAGCCGTATTTTCCGCGCCGGGGAAGTCGCCGACAGCCGGTATTTTTTCGATGAAAAAGGCGCGATTCCCAAGGGCGGCGTCCGCGGGATTTTAATTATCACGGCGGATAAAGGTCTTGCGGGGTCGTATAACATGAACGCGATCCGACGCGCCGAGGCGCTTTTGAAAGAGAAACCCGATTCGCGTTTATTTGTCGTCGGCGAATTTGGGCGGCGGCATTTCAGAATGCGGAAAATTCCCACGGAGCCGGATTTTCGTTACACGGCGCAAGACCCGACGTTAGATCGCGCCCGTAAAATCTGTACGCTTTTATTGGATTTATATGACAAGAAAGAATTAAATGAAATTATCGCGGTTTATACGGATATGAAAAGCGCGTTGAGTTCCACGGCGCAGGTGACGCGTCTGTTGCCGCTGGAACACGCGGCGATTGCGGATTTATCGTTCCCGGACGCGAGAATCCACGCCCATGAGGAGGACAATCCGGCGCGGGATGAATTGAGCGAAAATAATAATTCTGAAGAAAAAAATGTGAAATTTGAGTTTTTACCGTCGGCGGACGCGGTTTTGGCCGCCGTCATGCGGAGCTATATCAGCGGATTCGCGTAACCGCGATGGACGCCGCCGGACGCAATGCCGATGAGTTATTAAGCGATTTGTCTTTACAGTTAAATCGAGAGCGCCAAAGCGCCATTACGCAGGAAATCACGGAGATTTCCGCCGGGGCTAAAGCGCAAAGAAACAGGAAGGAGGCGTCTTTTTGAACGAGATAAACGAAAATAAAAACGCGAAAAGCGCGAAAAATATAAAACCGGACGATAAAGAAAATAAAACGGCGCCTGTCGAAAAACAAACGAAGAAGAATAAAAAAACGGCGTCTGTTCAAGCGTCGGGGAAAAATGATAAAAAAACGGCTGATATGATTCAGGAGCCGGAAAAAAATGATAATAAATCGGCTGAGATAGCGCAAAAGCCGGAGAAAAACGGCGAAAATAAGCCGGATAAGCGTGAAAATGAAAATATTGGCGTAATTACGCAGGTATCCGGGCCTGTGGTGGATGTGCGTTTTGAAAATCGGAATTTACCGAAAATCCGGGAGATTTTAAAAACGGATGAGGAAAATCCACGCGTGATGGAAGTCAGCCAGCACACAAGCGCGGACACGGTCAGATGTGTGTTATTTTCAGGCAGTGAGGGATTAAAAAGGGGACTGAAAGTCATCGCGCCCGGTCATACGATTCAGGTTCCCGTGGGGCCTGTCACGCTGGGGCGGATGTTTAATGTCTTGGGAGAGCCGATTGACGGCGGCGAGAAAATCGCGTCGGAGTCTAAAAAATGGAGCATTTATCGCAAACCGCCCGCGTTCAGCGAACAAAATCCGTCGGTTGAGATTCTGGAAACGGGTATAAAAGTAATAGATTTACTCGCGCCGTATGCGAGAGGCGGCAAAGTCGGATTATTCGGCGGCGCGGGCGTCGGCAAAACGGTTTTAATTCAGGAATTAATTCACAATGTCGCTATGGAACATGACGGCTATTCGATTTTTACCGGCGTTGGCGAACGCAGTCGAGAGGGCAATGACTTGTGGCATGAAATGCGCGAAAGCGGCGTTATTGATCGGACGGCGTTGGTATTCGGTCAAATGAATGAATCGCCCGGCGTGCGTATGCGCGTGCCGTTATCAGGCTTGACGATGGCGGAATATTTCCGGGACGAAGAGGGCCGGGACGTATTATTATTTATAGATAATATATTCAGATTCGTACAAGCGGGCAGTGAAGTCTCAACGCTGTTGGGGCGTATGCCGTCGGCGGTAGGCTATCAGCCGACGCTTGCGAATGAAGTCGGCGAATTGCAGGAGCGTATTACTTCCACACAAAAGGGGTCTATTACGTCCGTACAGGCCGTATACGTCCCGGCGGATGATTTAACGGACCCCGCGACGGCGGCGACGTTTACGCATTTGGACGCGACAACGGTTTTAAGCCGTAATATCGTGGTAGAGGTACTGCAGGCGGACACGGTCGGCGAAGAGCATTATAAAACAGCCCGCCGCGTACAGGAAACGCTCCAGAAATATCGTGAATTACAGGATATTATCGCCATTTTGGGCATGGACGAATTAAGCGCTTCAGACAAAGAAATTGTCAGCCGGGCGCGAAAGATTAAAAGATTTTTATCCCAGCCGTTCCATGTCGGCGAGAAATTCACGGGCGTTCCGGGACGTTATGTAAAATTGCAAGACACGCTTGAGGGATTCAAAGCGATTCTGGACGGCAAAATGGATGATTATCCCGAAGCGGCTTTTTATAACGTCGGGACGATTGAGGACGCGCTGGAGAAAGCCAAGCGATTGGAGGCGTAAAATATGCCGGATGAATTTCAGGCGCATATTTTATCGGCGGATCGGGATTTCTATCAAGGGCCGTGTATTTCTATGATCGCGCCGACGATTGACGGACAATTAGGCGTTATGGCGCATCATATCAGCGTCGTGACGGGGATTCTGCCGGGAAAATTGTCCTGTACGCTTCCTGACGGAAAAGTTTTAACGGCTCTGGTCAGTCACGGATTGTTACGGGTTGAAAATAATGACGTATTGGTCCTGGTGGCCAGCGGAGTTATTGCATGAACAGAGCTGGCAGGAGTATTTGCAGACGCAGGCGAATTTGTCCCGCGCCATGAATCGCTTGAAAGCCGCCGGAAATCATGTGGATATATAATAAATTTAATAATTATATTTAAATAATAATTATTTATTTTTTATTATATATAATAAATTTAATAATAAATTTATATGATAAAATAAAAGAAATATGGAATATTGTAATATACTGGCGGTCGGCGATATAGTCGGGGAATCCGGCTTGATCTGGCTGGAAAAGACGCTGAGAGCGCTGCAGAAATTAAAAGGCGTGGATTTCACGGTCGTGAACGGGGAAAACGCGTCGAACGTCGGACTGACGCCGCAACAGGCGCGGCGGATGTTCGACGCCGGCGCCGACGCGGTCACGCTGGGCAATCACACGTTTGGAAAACGTCAGATTCAATCTTTTTTGGATGATGAAAAATGGATACTGCGTCCGGCGAATTTTTCATATCGGGCGCCCGGTCACGGCTGTGAGATTTTTGATTTGGGTTTCGCACGGATTCGCGTGATTAATTTAATAGGCCGTTGCGATTTGGACTGGAAAGCGGCGGATCCGTTCACGACGGCGGATCGGATATTAAAACAGGACGCGGCGGACATTACGCTGATTGATTTTCACGCCGAAGCGACGAGTGAAAAATTGGCGCTTGGGTATTATCTTGACGGGCGCGTATCGGCTTTATGGGGGACGCATACCCATGTGCCGACGGCGGACGAGAGAATTTATCCCAAAGGGACGGGATATATCACGGATTTAGGCATGACCGGGCCTATAGAATCCGTATTGGGCATTCGTCCCGAACAGTCGATTGAGAGTTTTTTAGGCGGACTTCCCGGACGGTACGCCACGGCGGACGGCGCCTGTAAATTACAAGGCGCGATTTTTAAAATTAATATCAAAACAGGATTATGTGAAAGCGTCGAACGCGTGGATATACGGGAATAATATCAAATAAATTTTATTATAATAATTATTATAATAAATAATATATATTATTTATTATTTTATTATTTCGGACAGGTGAAAACGGGATGGGATTGGAAGCGGTTCGGGCGTATTTAAAAAAATTTAATCTGGATAGTAAAATTCAGGAATTTGCCGTCTCGTCGGCGACGGTGGATTTAGCGGCGGCGGCGTTACAGATCGAACCGGCGCGGATCGCTAAAAGTCTGGCGTTGCACGGTCCGGACGGCGCGATTATGATCGTAACGGCGGGGGATTCCAGAATTGATAATCAATTATATAAAACGCGATTTGGCGTCCGGGCGCGTATGCTGTCCCATGAGGAAACGGTGTGTCCGTTCGCGCTGAAAAATAAAACGCCGGTCTATCTGGATGAATCGCTTCGGCGTTTTGATAAAATTTTTCCCGCCGCCGGAAGCGAAAACAGCGCCGTGGAATTATCCTGTCAGGAGCTGGAACAATGCGCCTGTAATTTCTCCGGCTGGGTGGATGTGTGCAAGAACTGGCGGGGATAATAAAAATATAAAATAATCTATAATAAATTATAATGATTGATTCTAATCTGTCGAACGGAGATGGGGGGCATGCTGAAATTTCTACACGCGGCGGATTTTCATTTGGACGGCGCGTTCAGCGCGGCGGACGCCCGTCAAGCGGCGTCACGCCGACGCGAACGCCGGGAATTGATATTCCGAATGGCGGATTATGTAAATCAGAATGAGATTAAATTAATTTTAATCGCCGGTGATTTGTTTGACAGCGCGGCGCCGTATCGGGAGAGTATCGAGGAAACGGCGCGTGCGCTGGGCGGTATGCGGGCGCGGGTTTTTATCGCCCCCGGCGAACATGATTGGTATGAATCGGGCGGCTTATGGGATTTAAATCTATGGCCGGACAATGTGACGATTTTTAAAAAAAATAAATTGACGGCTGTGCGCATCCCGGATTGGAATCTTGTGATTTACGGCGCGGCGTTTACCGGTCCCAAACAGACGCAAAGTTTTTTTAAAGATTTTACTGTTCCGCGTGACGGGCGTGAATTATTAAAATCTAATCAATCTAAATCGAAAAATAATAAATCGCAAGATAAAAATCAGGATAAAGCGCAAGAAAAGACGCGAAAAAAAACGCAATATAAAAGCGGCGGCGATATTGAATATAACGGCGCGTATAATCCGGTCAGCCCGGAGGACGTGTCTTTCAGCGGTCTGGATTATTTAGCGCTGGGGCATATTCATGAAGTCGGCGAACCGGTCAGACTGGGCAAAACTTTGTGCGCGTGGCCGGGATGTCCCGAAGGACGCGGTTTTGACGAACCGGGCGAAAAAGGATTTTATATCGGCGATTTGGCGGACAATGGCGCGGTGTCTTTAAAATTTATCCCGTTCGCCGGACGCCGTTATGAATCGGTTGCGATTGATGTCACGGGGGGCGATCCCGTCGGCGCGATAGAAGCCGTTCTTCCGCCGGATACGGCGCGGGATTTTTATCGCATTATATTGACCGGCGAAGTCGAGGCGGATGATTTGAATTTAAATCAACTGCGCGAGATATTTTCAGGAAGATTTTATTCTCTGGAATTGCGGGATTATACCAGTTTGAGAGAAGATATATGGGCGCGAATGGATGAAAATTCCCTCAGAGGCTTATTTCTGAGGGAATTGCGAAATAAATTGGATTCCGCGAAAACGGAACGGGATCGCCGGATTATCACGCGGGCGGCGCGGGTAGGTCTCGCGGCTCTGGATCGTCGTGATCCGGGGTTATAATTTCCGTGATTTTCTTTTCTTGTTCTTGCGGATTCGCGTTTATATTTAATTCCGGGTTTGTTTCTGGATTTTTTTCAAGATTGATTTGATTAATTTGATTATGAATTTGCGGTTTTGTTTCCGGTATCGGCGTTTCGTCTGATACCGGTTTGATTTTTTTGATTTTTTTATGAATTTTGTTTGATTTTATTAAATCAATCGGCTTAATAGATTGAATGGAAACAGGGGATGACGATTTTTTATCGTTTTTATCAGGCGGCGCGGTTCGCCAATACAGCGTGGTTTTATTAAATAACGGCTCGCAGATATATAATAAAGCGGGCAGGAAAAATAAACAAATCACGGCGGATATGACGGCTCCACGCGCCAGCATAGTGCAAATCGCGCCAATCATGCCTATAGATGAAACGGTCGAGACGCCCAATGTCGCGCAGAATAAGACTAAAGCGCTTGTAATAATCGAAATATCGGACGAGTCAGCGGCGATTTTAATAGCTTCGCGGCGGGATTTCCCGGATCGTAATTCCTCTTGGAATCGGGATGTCATGAGAATCGCGTAATCGACCGTGGCGCCTAATTGTATACTGCTGATAATAATCGGCGACAGGAAAAATATATCAGTCCCTTTAAAATAGCTAATGCCCTGATTGATAAAAATCGCCAGTTCAATCGCGGCGACTAAGACGGCGGGAATGGTAAAAGATTGAAAAGTCAGCGCGATAATTAAGAAAATCGCGGCGGCTGATATAATATTCGTAACTTGAATGTCAACTAAACTGGTTTCAATCATGCCCTGATACATCGCGCCTTCGCCCGTAATCATGACGTTGGAATCATAAGGCGTTAATAAATCTGACATGGCTTTTAACTGCGCGGCGACTTCATCCGTGGCGGCTTCGTAAGACGAATTGACCATCATGAGCTGATAGCCGCCTTGTTTTAACATTTCAGATACGGCGTCGGGGATAAAAAACGCCGGGATTCCCGCGCCTAAAATTTTATGATACGAAATCACGGATGTAATGCCGGGCAGATTTTCCAGATTTTTTTCTATATCCGACATTTCGGCGGAAGTCAAATCGTCACGCAATACGATAAAATGCGACGACGCCATATCAAACGCCTCTTTCATTTTACGATTGCTTAAAATAGACGGCGTATCGGCGGGCATGGTATCATCGACTTTATAGAAATAGCCCGCCTGATTAGAGGCGTATAACGCGACGGGAACGGTCAAGAGCAAGAATAAAACTAAAAGCGCGGCATGTCGGATAATAAAATGATTAATTTTATCAAATTTTGGGATTAAAATTTTATGCCTGTGTTTTTCGATTCTCTTGTCAAATATCAAAAGCAATGACGGCAGGACTAAAACTACAGTCGTAACGCCCAAAACGACGCCTTTCGCCATGACGACGCCTAAATCGCCTCCAAGGGTCATTTGCATGAAACATAAAGCCAAAAATCCGGCGATTGTGGTCAGACTGGAACCGGATAGAGATCGAAACGCGGCCAAAATCGCCTGCGCCATCGCGTCACGCGGGTCTTGATATAACGGCCTCTCGGCGACATAACGATGATATAAAAAAATCGAATAATCCACCGT
>CAJOFP010000003.1:14470-27412 GCA_905233795.1 uncultured Oscillibacter sp.
GACAAACGGCAGGACTGTCGATTCCAGACATAACGACATGGCCCCCAGCGCAAGTAAAACCGCGATAGCGATAAAAACCGGCAATTCGCCGTCCATAATATCCTGAATATCTTTTGTCACAACGGAAAAGCCCGCTAAAAAACATTTTTCGTTACATAAAGCCCGTATTTGATTAATCGCCCGGATCGTCTCGTTAGAGGCGCCCGCGTGTTCGTATTGAATCACCATCATCGTGGCGCCGCCTGAGAAAAACATATCCCGGAAATGCGCCGGAATCATATCCGTCGGAATCTGTACGCCGACAAGATTGCTGACCCATAACGCGTTCGACACGCCCGGTATTTTTTTTATCTGATTGACTAAATCATCCGAATATCCGGCGGGCATTCCGTCCACGATTAACATACTGGTCGCCGCCATGTGAAACGGCTCTTCCAGTAATTTTTCGCCTTTCGACGCGGGCAGATTCTCCGGCAAATAAGATAAAATATCATAATTGACGCGTGTGGCGAAATAGCCCAGCGCGGACGGAATTAATAATATAATCGCCGCCAATAAAACAATACGGGGTTTCCGGGTCAATCCCCGCGCGATTTTTTCCAGCATAATCCCGCCCCCTTTTATTTACGAAATACGCCGGAAATCATATGCCACAAATCCCGGAACATTTTACCGACGCGGCCTAAAAACGTCGCGGGCTTATCATCCTGATTTTCATTCGCGTTCTCTCCGTTTCCAGCGCCAGTATTATTATTATCATTATTATCCGGCTTTTCAATTTCTTGTGTACGGATTAAAATCTGTATGCTTTTCGGCGCCGGATTGCGATTGGATGTCAAAGACTGAACTTCCGCGCCGGAGTCCATATTTAATAAATTATCCATATCCCCGCTGTGTTCATCCCAAGTGTCTTCAATCAAATCCGTGACGGCGTCTTTGGCGTCCCTCAAATCTTGCGTTGAATCCAAACCCGTCGCGGCGGTTCGCAACGTGTCGGACAGTCCCGACAAAGTATCTTTTGTCCCTGTATCTAATTGCCGTCCGGCGGATTTCATCAGCGATTCCGCGCTTGTGATTAATTTATTGGCGTTCCAAACAGCGGCTTCCGCGCTTTCGGATATATCCGCGAGCGTGTTTAATCCCGATTGCAAGACAGGTTCATAGCGGTTTAATACCCCGCGCAGCTGGTCTATATCGCTTAAAATACGCTGAACCGTGTCAGACAGAGATATAATTTTTCCGGCGCCGTCCCGCGCCGTCGCCGATAAATCGCGCAGATTCGCCGACGCGTTTATAATATTATTCAACGTATTTCTCAAACTTTCAGACAAATTCGCCAACGCTTCCAGCGTGTTTCGCAAAGCGCCGGAAGTATCGCTTAAATTATCCAGCATATTCCGCAAATCGCCCGACGTATCCCGGACAGAGCCTGATATATCACGCACATTCCCGGACGCGTTCCGCAAATCGCCCGTTAAATCCTGTAAATTACCCGTCAAATCGCTTAAATTATCCAGCATATTTCGCAAATCTCCAGACGTATTCCGAAGATTTCCAAGCGTGTCTTGAGTGGGTTTTAATACGTCGCGCAAGTCCTCGCTGGATTCTCTTAAAGTTTTGATTAAATCTTCCGTACTGTCCAACATGGGATTTAAATTATCCAGTTCTTTGCACAACGCCGCCAAATCCCGTATGACAGACGCCGTGGGCGCGGCCAGACCTTGAATCGTATTGTCCGCCCGGTTCGTGACGTGATTCACGTCGCCAATTAAATCATCCATGCTGTCAATTAAAATATCCAGCGCGGGGGCGTTTTCGCTTTTACGCAAGTTATTTAAATAATCCATCTGGGACGCCAATTTCGATTCCTGTCCCTTGTATTCGTCATTCTGACTTAAAATTTGCGCGACGAAATTTTCAAAATTCATACCGGCTTTCGCCTGAAATAGCATATATTGTTTTTGTACGGCTATCCAGTTGGCGTAATTTTCGTTATCTTCCGGGAGTTCGGGAACAGCCGCCAACGGCGCCAACTGTCCCGCCATCGCCGCCGCTTTTTCCGCTGAATCCGCCTTGCCGCTGATAATCAGCATATAAGCCAAAAATTCCGGAAATTCTTCTGACAAATACGCTTTGTCAAATAAGTCCACTTTTTCTAACGTCGATTTAAAATCCAAAGCGCCGCTGGGTTCATATTCGCCCATACTCGGCACATTGCGCAGCGTACTTTCAAGCCGGTTCAAACTGATTCGCGTTTTCACGGCCATGTCGATTAAATTTCTGACTTCCCGTCCGTTTTTCTCCAGACTTTTTAAATTTTCTTCCAGATTGTCTAAATCTATATCCAGACCGCCCAAGGCGTTTTCCATACGCCGCAAACCGTCCTCGACTTGCGACAATCCATCTTCCGTATCGCTTAAATTATCATCCAGATTGTCTAAATTATTTTGCGTGTTATCCAGATCATCTTCCAGATCAAGCAAATTTTCTTCCGCGTCGCGCAAATTGATTTCTATATTATTTAAGCCGTCCGCCGTCTGGCTTAAACTTTCTTCCACTTGAATCAAGCCGGCTTCCGTATCGCGCAGACCGGTTTCTAAATCTAATAATTTCGCGCTCATATCCGCCAAACCGGATTCAATCGCGCTTAAACTATTTTCAAGAGCTTTTAAATTTTCTTGTAAATTATATAAAACGCCCTCTAATTCCGTCAGATTTCCGCCTAATTTTAAACTCGTATCCGTCAGATTATTGAATACGCTTTGAAGTTCTTTTACAAACGCGCTCGCGCTTTGCGCTTCGTCCGATACGGGTTTTAACGCTTCTGAAAGCGCGTCCAAATCGCGGCGCAAAACATCCAGATCGCCATAAATCCCGTCTTTGCCTTTCGAGATTATATCCCGCGCCGCGTCGAGTTCGTCCAATCCGTCAGCCGTATGATATAAATTATTTTGCATATCGTGAAACGAATCCAGAACCGTGTCCAAACTGTCGGATAATTTATGATAACTGTCCTCTAAATCCGTCTTTTTTTCGCTTAATTCGGCTATATCGTCTAATTGCGATAACGTCGCGGGAACTATCATGAAAGTCAGGCCGTTAAAAGAAAAATCCTCCGCGCCGATACGGATTTGAAAATGCTGTTCCTCACTCGGAAACGCTAAAAATAATACGGTCCGCAAATTGCCAAGTAATTGCGTTTGGGCGCCGGGCGCTTCAAGAGATAAAATATCGTCTTGATTAAAAATCGCCGTCATAGCCAAAATATAATTATTTTTGGCGTATTCGCTGGCGTTTGGATTGGGTATGGCGTCAATATCGAGTTCGACCACGCCGGTTTTCCCGGCTAAGTCCTCGGCTTTGGACGGTACGCCGTTCAGCATATAATGTACAGACAAACTCCAAGGCAAATCCCGGAACGGTTTCGCCGTTTTGCCCTCGAAATAAAAACGCGCCGGCGGATTCAAACCAAATCGAAATGTACACGCGTCCCCGTCCCGATCCGGTTCCATGCCGTCGGTGAGATTTTCGATGGAATCATAATCGCCATAATCCGTGATAAATTTCGCGCCGTTGAGCATATAACTCTTGACGACGCCGCCCTCCGTGAGATTGCCGTAATAATCCGTCGTGACGTAATACGCCTCATCGTAAGTGGCGCGGACGCCGTCGCCGATTATTTCAGCCGCGTGGGCTTTTATAATATAATCGGACGGCGCGCCGTTTAAAATGAAAAAAGCCATACAGACGGCTATCATCCGTTTCACGTTCCGGGGTATCATGCGGGATTCCTCCATTTCATGAGCATTATTTTTATTAATTTATTATTTATTAATTTATTATTTATCAACAAATTCAGACGCGAATTTATAAAAATATAAAAAATATAAAATTATAATTTTATAGACAGGCGTTGAGTAAATAAAAACTTGTTGATTTTTAAACTTTTGTTTATTATAATACGCGTGACGGTAAAAAAGCAATCGTCAGATTGCCGAATATAAATCATAATTTTACCGCGTTTTCGACAAATCAGGGAAAGCGAAAATGAATCAATTGATTAATTAAATTTTAGTTTTTTAATTTAATAATACAAAATAAAAAAAGGGGGAAGATGGATTATGGCGGCAACGGCGGAACAGTCCGGGGATCGCAGATCGCGGCGTTCCCGGAGATTATTAAAACAGGGTTTATTGGAATTATTGCGGGAAAAGCGTTTTTTTCAGATTTCCGTCCGGGATATTACGGAACGCGTGGACATGAATCGCGGGACGTTTTATCTGCATTATCCCGACACCGCCGCGCTTATGCGGAGCGTGGTGGACGATATGGCGCGGGAGGCGCAGAATTTAATAGAAGCGCATATGAAAGAAACGGTCGAAAGCAATTCGCTCAGACCGGTATTTGAGCCGCTTTTAGATTATATTATCGAACGCCGCGAGGAGTGCAGGCTGTTATTCGACAACGAATCCGGGAGCGGATTTCTGGAACGGCTTCAAAAACTGGTCTATCAGAACGGCGTGGATTTCATTCGCGCTTTATATGCCCCGCCGGATGAGAATCAACTGGCGTATTTGTTGGATTTTATCGCGTTCGGATTGGTCGGATTGATAAAATCATGGTTCAGTCAAGGCATGATATTGCCGAAAGAGGATTTAATAGCGGCGGCGGATCGCATGGTCAGCGGCGCGGCGGATAAATTTCTGAAAGCGCCGTGAAATATATAAAAATATATAAAAAAGATATGTAAAACCGTCTGTATCGTCTGTGATGATTCGCGCTGAATTTAAATTGTAAATTTTTTGTAAATAAACGCGGCGGCGTGAAAAGTACGGAAATTCGTTTCGCTTTTGCCGCGTTTTATATGGTATAATTGATACACGCGTTATACGCGAATCAAGCGTTGAAATTCTGGTTACGCCTTGGAAAAAATATATAAAAATATATATAAATTCTGTCTCCAAAAGCCGTTTCGCGTCGTATATAAAATATAAGGCGAATATGATTCAGAATTTTATTGATATAAGATTTATACGGTTTGGATAAAAAAAGGAGGATAAAAAAATTATGGCGATTGAAAAAACGAATAACGGTCCGATTCCCAGAAAGGGAAATCTGGAGGCGGAACAGCTGCCGCCGCTGACGGAGCAACAGCGCAGAGCGTTACGCAATGGGATGAATTTTCTCGATGACCTCGGAATCGCTCACGCCGGCAGAGAGGGCAGAAGATTTGAACGGATGGGACCGGAAAAGGACAGCCCGCCCCGCGTCTTTTGCTTGAAGCCGAACGCGCAAGGCGTGGAAGAGATGAAGCCCATTGCGCTTAATTCGATGAAAGCAGCGGAATTCTGGAAAGAGACGCGGGCGGGAAATGTCTTTGTTTATGCCGCTGGGGAGCGCGAGCCCCGTCAGCTTCAAATGAATCAAGAAAGCATGACACTTTCCGTGAGCAAGCCGCTGCGGCCGAATGAGATACCGGCGACAACGCCGCCGCCCAACCCGAATCGTTTCAAACGCTTTTTCTCTTTTTTAAACAAAAAATGGAAAAAACAGGCCACAGAATATGACAATCTTATGCGGAATCAAGAGACAAGCCGGCAGGCGCGTGAAGAGCGTTTGAACAAAATCAGCGCAATCCGAACGGATAAGAAGCTGAAAGCGGAGCTTGAAAGCGTCAAGGAAAAGAAGAACATAAGGGAAATTGAATCTTCCTATAAAGCGCTCAGCCAGCGGGAAAGTGGCGTCAAGTTAATGACAAGCGTCTATCAGCCCGTACCGGAATTTGATGAGGACGGCGTTCGTATAGTCGAAGGCGATAAGAAGCTTGAAGGCCTTTACTCGCGGGAACAGTTTAACGATTTGAAAGTCTACAGCAAAGATGAGTTTGATCTTGACTCGATCAGCGTGGGCGGTCAGAAAGTGACAAATGAGGACTTCGCCTCCGTGACGCTGTCCGCGCTTTGGCGTCCGGAGTTTTTGCCGGACGCCCCCGGTTGGGATTTTCACACTGAAAAATCTTTGCAAGAAGCGGGTAAAATGTCAAAGGAAGAAGCTACCAAGTTAATAGGCGCGTCTCAAGGCGCCAGTTTCTGGACGACGGATTTGTTTATAAACCCGCCGCGGGATAAAGAGGGGTCGTATTTCAAAAAAACCACGAATCGGGGACGGCAGATGGCCGTGGACGCTTTTAATGACTATAAAGCGGGAAAAAAAGACAAGCTCGCTGAACTGCTTGCCGGAGGTATCGATAAAGGCATTGTTCGGCTGAAAGATACCAGTAAAGAAGGATATTTGAACGCCGATGAACTCTGCGTATGTACCATGACGCCCAAGATGACGGCGCTTCTGGACAGAGACCCGGATTTGAAAAAGATCGCGCAAGAAAAGTACGGTCTGACACAGGAAAAACTGGATTGCGTAAAGGGTATGGAGACGCTGGCTCAGTTTGATCAAGAGCGGCGTGAAGCGACATATCGTCTGGATCGTGAGAATAAGATAGGGGATCAGCATCTGACCAAGGAGGATAAAGAGAAATGCGCCAAAGCCATGGTCAAGGTAAAAATTGCCAAAGAGATGCTGAAAGAAAATATTGAGCAACCCCTGAACAATAAGAGGCTTCAAGAAATCGAAGCGAATCTGAATAATCCCAATAACTGGCAAATGCCGGGTAAGGATGACATGAAGTACCAGAATCATCCGGAACTTCGTCCCGCTCCGGAAAAAGGAAAAATCAATTTTGTAACCGCGATGACGTACAAGGAGAATCTTGTCAGAGCTTTTGGAAAGGAACCGAAAACGCTCTCGGATTTGTCCAAAAAGAAATTCCAAAACAGCATGGAGCGCATCTCGGAAGAAATCGTTAAAAATCATAACTTGGGAGAAAAGAGCGCCGGGGAACTGGCAAAAGAACTTGATCCCAACGCTTTTAGAGAGATAGATGTTCTGAAAGAGTCGAAGAGTATCGCCGAAGAAATCGCGGGTATCCCGAAACCGGCAAAAGACGAAAAAGCAATCGAACAGGAAAAGACCAAAACAATGGAAGATGTAAGTATAAAGAAGCGGCCATCCTTAGACAAGATAAACAAGGCTCCGGATCGGGCGATGTCATTTTAAGCGTGAATCTCACTCCCCCTCTTGTGATGAATATTTATCATGAGAGGGGGAACGAAAACGGCGCGGGAAGCGTCTTTTAAAAGTTGATTCTGATTGGAGGGTTATTTTATGCCTGTATCCGGCGCGATTATCGTCCCTCATCCGCCTGTGATTCTGCCGTCCGTGGGCCGGGGGCGGGAACGCGAAATTCAATCCACAATCGACGCGTATCAAGCCGCCGCCGAACGCGTCGCCTCTTGGCGTCCTGACGTGTTAATCGTGACTTCTCCCCATGTGGTTTTATACGCCGATTATTTTCATATTTCGCCCGGAAAACGCGCCGCCGGAAGTATGGCGGCTTTCGGCGCGCCGCGAACCCGTCTGGAAGTCGAATATGATATAGATTTACGCCGGGAATTGATTCAGCGCGCCGAACAAGCCGGAATCCGCGCCGGTACGCTCGGCGAACGCGACGCGAATCTGGATCACGGGACTTTTATTCCGTTGTATTTCTTGCGGGAAGCGGGGATTCAATGCCCGATTTTGCGAATTGGTCTGTCCGGTTTTTCGCCGTCCGCGCATTATCAATTTGGCAAAATCATCGCGCAAGCCGTTGACGCGCTCGGACGTAAGGCGGCGTTTATCGCAAGCGGCGATTTGTCGCATAAATTGCGCCCGGACGGGCCTTACGGCTTCGCCCCGGATGGGCCTGTATTTGATCAGGAAATTGTCAAAGCGATTCAGGACGCTGATTTCTTACGTTTTCTGACGCTTGATCCGGGTTTATGCGAACGCGCCGCCGAATGCGGCTTGCGGTCATTCCGGATTATGGCGGGCGCGCTGGACAGTCACGCCGTGAAAGCCGAGTTTTTAAATCATGAGGATATTTTCGGCGTCGGGTACGGCGTCGGGATTTTTACCGTCACCGGATTGGATAACACGCGGCGTTTTGATATAAAATACGAACAGGCGGAAAAAAACCGTTTGGCGGCGCGGAAAGCGGCGGAGGATTCATGGGTAAAACTGGCGCGTTTGTCGCTGGAAACACGGATTCAGACGGGCAAATCTCTTTCCGTCCTGCCGGATCATTTACCCCATGAAATGACGGAACGCCGCGCCGGGGCGTTCGTGTCGTTGCATATCCGTGACCGGCTGCGCGGCTGTATCGGCACCACCGCGCCGACGACGGATTCTATCGCGTGGGAAATCGCGCAAAACGCGATTTCCGCCGGATTGAGAGACCCCCGTTTCCCGCCCGTACAGGCCAGCGAATTGGATTTATTAGAATACAGCGTGGATATATTAGAACCGCCGGAGGATATTCAATCGCCGGCGGAACTGGATATAAAAAAATACGGCGTGATTGTCTCGTCAGCGCGTGACGGTCGGCGGGGACTGCTTTTGCCCGATCTGGACGGCGTGGACAGTGTGGAAGAGCAAATCGACATAGCGCGGCGCAAAGGCGGAATCAGTTCCCATGAACCTTACACGCTCCAGCGTTTCGAGGTGACGCGGCATATATGACGGAGGATTTTATAAATTTTATAAATTCGCAAGATAAAAATAAAGCGCAATGCGAAAATCACGCGCAAGATAAAAATAATACGCAATGTGAAATATGCTTCCGGCATTGCGTATTGCGTGACGGTCAGATTGGCTTCTGCCGGGCGCGGATTTGTCAAAATAATCAGATTATCCCGTTAAATTACGCTAAAATTACCGGTATCGCGCTGGATCCGATAGAGAAAAAGCCCCTGCGCCGATTTTATCCCGGAAGTATGGTTTTATCAATCGGATCATTCGGCTGTAATTTACGTTGTCCGTTCTGTCAGAATCATGAAATTTCCATGGCGGGACCTGATGAAATCAAGACAACGGAAATCCCGCCGGAAAAATTGTTAAATTACGCGCTTGAATTGCGTTCACGCGGTAATATCGGCGTCGCTTATACTTATAACGAGCCGTTAATCTGTTATGAATATGTCACGGACTGCGCGAAATTAATCAAGCGAAATAATATGGCGAATATTCTTGTCACCAACGGGAGTATCGCTGAAAAGCCATGGCGGGAATTATTGCCTTTGATAGACGCCGTGAATATAGATTTAAAAGGCTTTACGCCGGAATATTATCGAAATTTAAACGGCGATTTGGAGACAGTCAAACGCGCTATTATTTTAGCGCATGAATCCGGCTGTCATGTGGAAGTCACGACGCTGTTAATACCCGGCGAAAATGACAGTCAGGACGAAATCCGGGCGCTCGCGCAATGGCTTGCGAATATCCATCCCGATATTCCGTTGCATTTGTCACGATTTTTCCCGCGCTATCGCTATGCGGATTTATCGCCAACGCCAATAGAAACGGTCTATCAACGCGCCGCCGACGCCCGTCAATTTCTGCGCTATGTCTATACGGGGAATTGCTGATTAAATTTTAATATTTGATATAAATATAAAAAACGGGGGAGATATTTGATTGATTTCCCCCGTTTTTTATATTTTTATATTTTATATTTTTTAAACGGCGGATATAAAATTCACGCGGATTTCATTTTCGTCGAATTTCGCATTTTTCACTTGACCCGAAAGAGAAAATCCGGTAAAATATACGACGCTGTTATGGACGCCGATATTTTTATATAAATATAAATATTAAAATTTATATTTTAATATTTAAATATTTAATCGTAAATTTATAATTTTATAATATTTAAAATTAATATTTATTTCAGCCCGGCGAGGGCGGGGAAAGGCCGTATGAATCATGAAACATCCGTACAAGACCAGACAGGGCGGCGCGACCGTGACCATTTTCGTACCGTATGACTGCAAAAATCATTGCCCTTTCTGTATCAATAAAGAAGAATACGCCGATATGACCGGCTTTTCTTTACAGAAAATCTGTGAAAGTATCCGCCGCATGGACGAAATCACGCCGTATTGCGATTTCGTGTTTACCGGCGGCGAACCGTTCGCCGATCCCGATTCGCTTCAAATTATGCTGGATCAGATTCCCAAAACCCATAAAGTTTATATTAATACCACGCTTCCTGTATCCGAATGCCAATCTGAAGAAGATATTTTGAATTTTACGCGCCGGAATCAGGATAAAATTACCTGTATCAATATTTCCCGGCATATGCAGCGTTATGTCGTCGAGTCGAACGACGATTTATTGGCGCGTCTGCCGGTTCGGTTCCGGATTAACTGCGTATTATATAAAAATTATCCGGCGAAAGATTTAGTCCCGTATCTGGAACGCTTTCGGAAAATCCCCGGCGCGTCGATTCAATTCCGGTTTGATTATACGGCGACTACGCCGGAAAATTTATATGACGAACAAAATGATAAAATTTTACGCGATTTGAAAAAAATCGCCCGTTATACGGGGCTGGACGGCTGTCGTATGCGCTGCGGCTTCCATTTTGATTACAAAGGCATGGAATTGACATATCACAAGACGCTGCCTTATTCCACGATTGTGGAACGCGATCCCATGGACGGCGTTGTCTATGATATTTTATATGATATTTTAATCAAGCAAAACGGCGATGTGCATTCCGACTGGACCGGCGTTTTATTGGATATTGACGCTTATTCCCATGTCGTCATGGAGCCGTATGATCTGCGCTGGCTGGAACAAGTGGCTTGATAAAATAAAAAATAAAAATATTTATATTTAAATTTATTAATTTATTAATAAATTTAAAATTAATAAAACAGGGAGGGACAAAAACGCCCGCCCTGTTTTAAATTATAATAATAATTTTAATAATAAAAATAATTATTTTTATTATTTCCCGGAGGCGTTGAGAATAAAGCCCAGAATATTCGCGCCGCCGCGCCGTAATTGATTGATCGCGTTGGAAACGGATTCCCGCTCGGAGTATCCGGGACGGATGATAAAAAGCGCGCCGTCGCTTTCGGGGGCTAAAACCGCCGCGTTTTCCACAGTCTGCATTGGCGGACAGTTCAGGAAAATATAATCATAATTTTGCCGCAGTTCGCGCAAAACGCGTTTCATGCGTTCGGATTGTAATAATTCAACCGGATTCGGCGGGACAGGCCCGGCGGCTATAAAATCAAGATGATGATCAATCCCGGACGGCGCGATATAAGCGGACATCATGCCCGGATTGGTTAAAAGTCCGCTCAGGCCTTTTTGGGATTGCGTTTGAAATTGGGAAATCTCGTCTTGATTGCGCGTCCGGTCTTGCGTTTGGGCTTGGGACGGATAGAAATCGCAGTTTAATATAATTATTCGTTTTTTTGTCGCGGCGAACGCGGCGGCAAGATTCAGCGTAATAAAACTCTCGTGCGACTCGGCGGACGTGATTAATAAAACCGCGCTTTCGGATTTATCGCCGGATTTCGCGCTGTTTTTTACGCCGGATTTTATATCAAATTCCGCGCCGGATTTTTGATATTTTTGATCGCCGGATAAGACATCAAGAATATGATTTTTTAAAATCTCAAATTTTTCCCGGACGGCGGGCGAAATATGATAATAATCCGTATTTGTAAGATTTTGAAGCCGGAAATCCGCCGGGATTTCGCCTAAAATTTTTATATCGCCGTATAACGCCGACAAATCTTTTTGATTTTTAATTTTTTTTATTTTTTTAATTTTATTATTAATATTATTAATATTATTATTTAAATTTTCGTCCGCGCTTTTTTGGATAATTTTATTTATATTTTTTTTCATAAAATCATGCTGGAAAAGCGTAAGCGCGATAACAGCCGCCAATATGCCGCATACGCCGCCCATGATTGTATTATTGAGATAACGCGGCGCGTATCGGCGCGTGGGCGCGGACGCGTAATCAATCACGCGGACGGAACTGTCCTGAATGACATTTTCAATCTCACGGGCCGCGATACGCGCCGTTATATCAGCGATTTCCACCGCGGTTTCCGGGTTCGTATGCGTAATATAAACGGCGAAAATCTCCGTGGAATCAACTTGTTTGACCGTCAGCGCGTCCCGCAGGGATTCCGCCGTTAAATTATAATTATTATAATTATTAAATTCCTCAACCGCTTGGGATAAAACCCGGTCGCTTTGGACGATATGCGCGTAAGTGTCGATTATTTGTCCGGCGGCGCGACTGGATATATCTAAATCCGGCGGCGTATCCGGTTCGTTATAAGCGGCGCGATTGACATAAAGCGTCGCGGAAGCCTGATAAAGAGGATGAAGCGCGGCGGACATATAGAGCAGCGTCAAGGCCGCCGCCGTGACGCCGCAAAATAAAATAATTTGCCAATTTTCCGCGTAAATCCGCGCGTATTTCCGCCAATCAGCCGCCATATTGATTGATCAGACTGGCTTTTTTCAGGGCTTTTTCGTTCTGGTATTGCTGTTCAACCTGATCGGCGAGCGCGGGATCAATCTCACGAATCTGACTGACGATGTCCGCGACCTGATTGTCGCAATCGTCCTCCATATCGGCCACTTCGCCGAGTCTGGCGGAGACAATGCGGATTTTATTCAACTGGGTCTGTTCGGACGGGTCCAAGGCTAAAAATTCCGCGATACACTCGTTTATAATAGCGTCCACATGTCCGGAGAAAGTATCCCGCAAGTCATACATTTGCTGGATCAAATCTTTCAGTTTTTCCTCATCGGGGGATAAAGTCGGGGTCGCCGGTTGGACAGTCGGGGTTGGGGCGTCCGTATTCGCGGGTACGGTCGGGGCGTTATTCTCCGGGATTTGCGCGTTATTCTCCGGCTGGGGATTATTTTCCGTGGTTTGCGCGTTATTCTCCGGCTGGGGATTGTTCTCCGGGATTTGCGCGTTATCCTCCGGCTGGGGATTATTATTTTCCGTGGTTTGCGCGTTAT
>CAJOFP010000004.1 GCA_905233795.1 uncultured Oscillibacter sp.
AAATCTATATCTTAAAATAAAATATAAAATTAAAAAAATATAAAATATTTTTAAATTATTTGATATTTTCCGGCGTTTTCGGTTCGACAAACACGGTCTGATATTTCGTGTAAATCACCATGCCGGGACGCGCCCCAGCCGGTTTCTTGACATATCTCACGGGCGTATAATCCACCGGCGTCCGCGCATTTTCACGCGCCTGAGAATAATAAGCCGCTATGGAAGCCGCCGTGAGAATACTATTTTCATCCGGCTCCCGACCATCCGTACATAAAATCACATGGGAACCGTGAATTTTTTGCGTATGCAGCCATATATCACGGCGATCCGCGTTTTTTGTGATAAAATCATTTTGCTGATTATTCCGTCCGACTAACACCCGATAACCGCTCGGAATATCAAATTCTCTCGGTTTACCGGCTGTTTTAAAATTATTTTATTTTTATTATTTTTGTTATTTTTATCTCCAGAAGCGCGTAAAAATCCATTTTCGATTAATTCCCGCCGTATATCTAAAAAATCCTGTTCCGACTCGGCGCGTTCCAGTTCTTCCAGTACGCTTTCCAGATAGAAAATATCCTGACGCGCCTTTTGAATCTGTTCGTCCAGATATTTTTCGGCGTTTCTTAATTTCGCGTAGCGTTTATAATACGCGGCGGCGTTTTTTTGCGGCGATAACGCCGGGTCAAGCGCGATTTTTATTTGATTATTATTTTCACTGTAAAAATTTTCGCATATTAAAATATTTTCTCCGCGCCGGATTTGATATAAATTCGCCGTGATTAAATCGCCTTTTATCCGATATTCCTCACGATTTTGAGAGATTTGATAATCTTTTTCCTGTAAAATTAATTTGCGGCGCGTGCGTTCCAACGCTGTTTTCGCGGCGCGTAACAATTCGGCCCCGCGAATTTTAACGCGTTCCCGACGGTCACGGGCGTCATAAAACGCGTCCATTAATTCCGAAAAATCAGGATAGCGTTCCCAAGTTTCGCCGTATTGCGACACCGGCAGACAGGAAAATTCCGCCGGAACGCCGTCCCGTTTCAGACAATACGGCGTAAATTTATTTTTTATCACGTCGTCTTGAAATTTCAAAAATTCCTGACAAAAACGCTCCTGTTCGCTTTGAGTGAAATCGCAAATCCGCCCTTCAGTTTCTCCACGCGTCCGAAAAATAATCTCCCTTGCCATCAAAGGCGAAAAGCCGAAATAATTTTCCAATAAAAATTTTTCCGGATTTTTTTCCGGGTAATTTTTTATATTTTCATTCAACCTGTCCCGGAAATGGGCTTCACTTTCCTGAATAAACGGCAGACGATCTCCGGCGTCCGGGTAATAATAAAACAATCCCGGTAAAATCTGTCGATTCGCCGACATTTCGGAATCCACACGGCGCAGACAGTCTATAATTCTCCCGGATTCGTCCAATAAAATCAAATTCGACCGGCGCCCCATCGCCTCTAAAATCAGGCTCCGACGGCTTGAACGTCCCAGTTCATCCGCGCAGTCTAATTCCATCCTGATTAAACGCTCCACAGGCGGCTGAGAAATTTCGATTATACGCGCTCCTAATAGATATTTGCGTAACAGCATACAGAACATAGGCGGCGTCGCCGGATTTTCTTTGACAAGCCGCGTAAAATGCGCTCTTGGGGCGTTCGCGCCCGCGCATAATAATAATTTTAAATTCCCGCGAAAGTGAAAAATAACCTGATCCCGCGTCGGCTGGAAAATTTTATCTATTTTCATACCTGTCAAGCGCGGACGAATTTCTTCAGTCAGCGCCCGCAGAAATACGGCGTCCATCGGCATATATTACCGCCTCCCCTTTCCGCCGTTAATATTATATTATAATATTTATAATTTCATGTATATTTATTCATGATTACGCAAAACAATTCATTGACGCGCTCGCGCTGTCCGTTTAAATATAACCAGCCGAATAAAGCCTCCAGCGCGGTCGCCTTGGCGTACTGGGCGCGGCTCGCGTGGGCGGGAATCGTATGATATACTTGCGCGTTTCGTCCACGTCGAAATATATCCCGCTCCTGTTCCGTCAGATAGGGCAGAATATATTCCGCGCTTTCGGCCTGCGCCTCCGCCCGGACCATTTGAATTGTCGCTTTATGCAATCCCCGTCCGGTCGCGCCGCCGTGCGTACACAGCCATGTACGAACCAGAATTTCATATACGGCGTCGCCCATATGGGCCAGTCCCACGGAAGAAATCGCGCACAGGTCATTATAATTTAATTCCGGCTCAAAATAATTCACCGTGTTTTTTATATTTATATTATTAATAATAATATTATTATTTTCAGGCTTTTTTTCCATATATTTTCACATTTTCAAGATTTGATAAAAAATTTAATAAAAATAAATAAAAAATAATTTTAATATTATGATTGCCCGCCCCGGAATTTTTATGTCATCCGGGGCGGAACGCGATTTAACAGCCGCAACCGTTGTTGCAACCGCAATCGTTATTGCAGCCGCAGTTACAGCCGTTATTGCCGCAGTTACAACCATTGTTGCCGCAGCAGCTCCACAGGACAATCAAGAGAATAATTACCCATAAGCAGTTATTATTGCCGCCGCCGAAACCGTTATTGCACATGATCGGGAACCTCCCACAAGATAAATATTAATAAATAATATTATTAAAATATTATTTTTAAGATGTAGGCCAGAAAGCGGCCTCAATTCATCTTATGCGTCCGCGTCCGGGAGGGTTCCGCGTTTTTTTATTCGCTTTTTTCATTCTTGAATCCTGACGCGTATCAAGATAAAAGCAAGATAAAATCAATTAATCCCGCGCCGATTTATGCGCGATACGGTAACTTAATGTCAATAAACTGTCGGCGAAATGAATATTTTCAAAAATCACGTCGGGATTCGCGCTGGTCAATTCGAGATTGGTAAAATTCCAGAAGCCGCGCACGCCAAGCGATATTAATTGATTCGCCGTCTCCTGCGCGACGGATTGAGGGATTGTCAGCGCGACTACGTCGACAATATTTTCTTTTAAATAATTTTCGATTTCAGACATGGCGTAAACCGGTTTGCCGTTAATATAAGAGCCGATAATATCCGGGGAAATATCAAAAGCGGCGTCAACGGCGAATCCGGTCTGAGAAAACGGAAAATTTTGCAATAAAGCGTGTCCGAGATGTCCCGCGCCGATGATAATAATGCGATGATTCTGATCCACGCCCAAAATGCGGCCTATTTCCGTTAGTAATTCTTTGACATGATAGCCGTAACCCTGCTGTCCAAATTCCCCGAAACAGCTGAAATCCTGACGGATTTGAGAGGCCGTAATGCCCATTTCGTCGCCCAAAGCTCTGGACGATACGCGCACGATCCCGCGAAAACTCAAATCCGCTAATTGCCTGTAATATCTTGGAAGACGCCGAATGACGGCGTCCGAGATTTTTTCTTTTCTCAAGTTTTTCGCCCCGTTTTCATTCCGAATCCGCTCCGGCTGTCCGGCGCCGATCCATGAAAAAAATTTTTTTTATTATATCACGGCGAAAATAAATTTGCAAGGGATCGCGGGAACGTAAAAAACAGGGATAAAATTAATTTTAATTTTATCCCTGTTTCTATGCCGTTTTGATTGATTTTATATAAATTTTAATGATTTTAAATTTATTTTATTTTTATTCCGGGCGGCGCATCATGGAGACTTCATAGGCGGTTCGTTCCTCGGTCGCGCCGTCCTCCGTGACTTTGTGATAAATCCGGCTCTGGACGCGGCCTTCCAATTCCAACGGATCGCCGACATGGAGGGCGCTGGTCTCCAACGCCAGCTGTCCCCACGCGATAACCGGGAGATAATCGGCGCGGCCATAGGGCCGGGAGACGGCAAGCATAATATCGCAGATGCCGCGGCCCAACGGCGTCCGGCGGAAAATCGGCGGCTTGCAGATCGTACCGGAGAGGAGAATGCGATTGCGCGGGACGCCGGTTCCCTCCCGGATATTCCGGGCGTATACGGAAAGAATCAGGCGGCTGCCGACGCCCGTGCGGTTATTGAAAGACCGGAGCTGACCCTGTACGGACAGCGGGATTCCGGGGCGTATCTGTTCCAGATTGGCTTCCGGCGTCAGAATCGGCAATAAATCCGACTGTCCGGAGAGTCTGGGGACTTGAAGGGTAAAGCGATAAAAGCGCGCGCCATGATTTTCATGGGACAAAACCGGCGTCTCCGTCGTCTGACCTTCCAATGTGACTTGATTTTGATTGTTGCTCATTGTTGATCCACCTCTTGCTTGTGATGGCCGTATCAGCCGTTTAATCTTGATTTATAAATATAATAATTATATTAATATATCGCGTGAAATATTATAAAATATTATTTTAAAAATATTTATTAATAAATATTTTGATATTGGCTGATCATTGTTTTTCAGGCCGTATCAATCATAAATTATTTCGCTGATTTTGAATCCATAAGATAAATCGCGCCGATTATACGTTTTTGCAATCATTTTTTTGAGATAATTTTCGCGCTTTTTATGATATAATAAAATATATGCGGCGGGGAGCGAAAACAGAACGGATAATAAAAAGACGGCGCGGGCGGGGATGTTTGTGCAAAACGCTGATTGCATAAATATTCGTAACGGGCGTATAATATGCGCGCCGGATATAATAATATATAATCAAAATAAAATCAAGAATAATTAATAAAAAAATTTAACAAATTGGGAGGAAAATTTATGAAATCGAAAAAAGAGATTCGTAAAATCGTGCTGGCGTATTCCGGCGGACTGGATACGTCGATTATTATTCCTTGGTTGAAAGAAAATTATAACAATCCTGAGATTATCGCGGTATCGGGAGACGTGGGACAAGGCGGCGAATTGGACGGTCTGGAGGAAAAAGCGATCAAAACCGGCGCGTCGAAATTAATTATCGCGGATTTAATCGACGAAATGGTCGAGGAAGTGATTATTCCGGCTTTAAAAATGGACGCGGATTACGAGACGTATTTATTGGGCACGGCGTTCGCCCGGCCTATTTTAGGGCGCAAACTGGCGCAAATCGCTCTGGAAGAGAACGCGGACGCGGTCTGTCACGGCTGTACCGGCAAGGGCAATGATCAGGTGAGATTTGAACTGGCCGTGAAACGCTTCGCCCCGGATATGACGGTCATCGCGCCGTGGCGGGAATGGGATATTGTCTCGCGGGATCAGGAAATTGATTACGCTGAGGCGCATCATGTGCCGCTGAAAATCTCAAGAGAGACGAATTATTCAAAAGATAAAAATTTATGGCATTTAAGCCATGAGGGCTTGGATCTGGAAGACCCGGCGAATGAGCCGGATTATGACAAGCCCGGTTTTCTTGAGATGGGCGTATCGCCGGTCAAAGCCCCGGACAAGCCGGTATATGTCAAAATCAGCTTTGAAAAAGGCGCGCCGGTCGCTCTGGACGGCAAAAAAATGAAAGCGTCGGAAATTATCAAGAAATTAAATCAAATCGGCGGCGAAAACGGCGTCGGCATTATAGATATTATAGAAAATCGCTTAATCGGCATGAAAGACCGGGGCGTATACGAGACGCCGGGCGGGACGATTTTATATTTCGCCCACAGACAGCTTGCCATGCTGACAATGGACAAAGACACGTTACATGTCAAGCAAAAACTGGCGATTGATTTCGCGGATTTGATTTATAACGGCAAATGGTTTACGCCGTTGCGCGAGGCTTTATCGGCGTTCGCGGACAAGGCGAATGAAAACGTCACGGGAGAAGTGAAATTAAAATTATACAAAGGCAATATCATTCCGGCGGGCGTGACTTCGCCCTGTTCGTTATATTCCGAAAATCTGGCGACTTTCGACGAATCGGATTATAATCAAAAAGACGCCGCCGGATTTATCAATCTCTGGGGACTGCCGACGAAAGTGCAGGCGCTGCGCGAACAGGGAAGATTATAATATAAAAAAATAAAAAATTAATAGAATAATAAAGATTATAATTAAAAATAATTTAAAATTATATGAAAATAATAAATTATTTTAATATAAAATAATTTAAAAAATATTAAAAAATATATATAATTATATAAAATTCCGGGAGAGGGATATAAATTTATGAAATTATGGTCCGGGCGGTTCGGGAAAGACACGGACGCGCTGGTCAACGCGTTTAACGCGTCGATTGGATTTGATCAAAGATTATATCAGGAAGATATAACAGGAAGTATCGCCCACGCCCGTATGCTGGCGGCGCGGAATATTATATCGCGTCAGGACGCCGAAAAAATCGAGACGGGATTATTAGAAATTTTAAAAGATATAAAGGCCGGAAAAATCGAATTTTCGGAAGATCAGGAAGATATTCACATGAATATCGAGTCGATCTTGACAAATCGAATCGGCGACGCCGGAAAAAGACTGCACACGGCGCGGAGCCGGAATGATCAGGTCGCGCTTGATTTTCGGATGTATGTCAGAAATAAAATTAATAAAATTATCCCGCGAATTTTAAATCTTGAGAAAATATTATGCGGACAGGCGGAAAAATATCAGGAAACCGTCATGCCGGGCTATACGCATTTACAACGCGCCCAGCCGGTATCATTCGCGCAGTATATTCTGGCGTATGCCTATATGTTCACGCGGGATGTCACCCGATTGGAAGATTGTAAACAGCGTCTGAACGAATGCCCGTTAGGCTCCGGCGCGCTGGCCGGGACGACGTATGATATTGACAGATGGATGACGGCGCGGGAATTAAATTTTGACAGGCCGATGGGCAATTCGATGGACGGCGTGTCGGATCGGGATTACGCGATGGAATTATTAAGCGATTTGGCTATATTCATGGCGCATTTGTCCCGATTCGCGGAAGAAATTATTTTATGGTGTTCGTGGGAGTTTAAATTTATCGAATTAGACGACGCGTATGCCACAGGTTCGTCGATTATGCCGCAAAAGAAAAATCCCGATATTGCCGAGTTGGTTCGGGGTAAGACCGGTCGGGTTTACGGCGATTTAATGAGTTTATTGACTGTTATGAAAGGCATCCCGCTGGCTTATAATAAAGACATGCAGGAAGATAAAGAACCGGTATTTGACGCGCTGGATACGGTTGAGATTTGCTTGCCGGTATTCGCCGAAATGTTAAAGACTATGAAAGCCTACCCGGAAAATATGCGCCGGGCGGCGGGTCGCGGATTTATCAACGCCACGGACTGCGCGGATTATCTGACAAAAAAATCCATGCCGTTCCGGGACGCGTATAAAATCACGGGCGAACTGGTCGCGTATTGCGTGAAAAATAACAAGACGCTGGAAGAATTAAGTTTAAAAGAATTAAAATCATATTCGGATTTGTTTGAACAAGATATATATGACGCGTTAAAACTGGAAAACTGCATGGCGCTTCGGAAGAGTTACGGCGGCCCGTGTATAGAAGAAACGTCAAGACAGATATGGGAAATCCGGGAATTTATCGCAAGCCGGGAGGCGTAAGGCGCATGAATAACAGGCCGAAAGTTTATATTGACGGCAAAGACGGTACTACAGGACTGCAAATTTATGATCGTCTGGCGGCGCGGGATGATATTGATTTATTATTAATTGATGAAAGCAAACGCAAGAATCCCGACGAACGCAAAAAATTATTAAACGCGGCGGATTTGGCGTTTTTATGCCTGCCCGACGCGGCGGCGATAGAAGCCGTAAATTTAGTCGAAAATCCGGCTGTAAAGATTATAGACTGTTCAACCGCGCATAGGACAAGTCCCGACTGGGCGTATGGTTTCCCGGAATTGTCGAAAGCGCGTAAAAACGCGATTCAAAACGGCAAACGCGTCGCCAATCCGGGCTGTCACGCCACCGGATTTATTAGTATAATCTATCCGTTGGTGCACGCGATTCCCGAATTGCGCGGGGAGATTTTTTCCTGTTTTTCGCTGACGGGTTATTCCGGCGGCGGTAAAAAAATGATCGCCGAGTATGAAAACCCGGCGCGGGATGTGATTTTAAACAGTCCGGCGTTGTACGGCTTGGGACAGAATCATAAGCATATCCCGGAGATGAAAAAAGTCTGTGGTTTAGACAAAACGCCGTTATTCACGCCGATTGTGGATGATTATTATAAAGGCATGGCGACGACGGTTTCTGTCCATATGGATATGATAAAAAATAAAAATAATAATATAAATAATCTGGATGATATTCGGGATATTTATATAAAATCTTACGGCGAAAGTAAAATTATATTGATACCGGATAATCAAGATAAAGATTTAATACAGCGTCTTTACGCGGGAAGTATGGCGGGAAAAGATACGCTGAAAATATTTATCTTCGGCAATGACGAGCGTTTTACTATTACGGCGCTGTTTGACAATCTGGGAAAAGGCGCGTCGGGCGCGGCTGTGCAGAATATGAATCTTATGCTTGGATTTGAAGAAACAAAAGGCTTAAATTTATAATAAATATTAAAATATTATAATTTTATTATAATTTTAAGATCGATTTCCGGGAGGGAATAAAACATGAAATGGATTGACGGGGGCGTATGCGCGGCGGTGGGATTCCGGGCGGCTGGGATTCACGCGGGCGTCAAGACCCACGCGGACTGGAAAAAAGATATTGCTTTGATTATATCTGACCGGGATTGTACGGCGGCGGGGGCGTTTACGAAAAACGTCGTGAAAGCCGCGCCGGTCAAGATTGATATAGCGCATATCGCAAGCGGCAAAGCCCGCGGCATTATCGCCAACAGCGGCAACGCCAACGCCTGCGCCCCGCACGGTGAAGAGTATGCCATTCGGATGTGTAAAGCGGCGGCGGATGTCGTCGGCTGTGAACCGGAAAATATACTGGTATCTTCCACGGGCGTAATCGGTCAGGCGTTAAATATACAGGCGATAGAAGATCACATGGCGGAATTATATCAAAATTTATCGCGTTCGGCGGACGCCAGCGACGCGGCGGCCCACGCGATTATGACGACGGATACGGTCAAGAAAGAAGCCGCTATAGAAACGATTATAGACGGCAAAAAGATTCATATCGGCGGTATCGCCAAAGGCAGCGGCATGATTCATCCCAATATGGGGACGATGTTATGCTTTATCACGACGGATTGCGCGATTGATTCTAAATATTTAAAAAAGGCGCTTTTAGACGCGATTGCGATTAGTTTTAATCGTATCAGCGTGGACGGCGACACTTCCACAAATGATTCCTGTATGATATTGGCAAACGGCATGGCGGAAAACCGTCAGATTAATAATTTAAACGAAGATTATGATATTTTTCTGGACGCTTTGCGGGAATTATGCGTATTATTAGCCAAAAAAATGGCGTCCGACGGCGAGGGCGCGAAGCATTTGATTACCTGCGAAATCACGGGCGGAAAAGATATAAACAGCGCGGAAATTATATCGAAATCCGTGATTTCGTCTACGTTGACAAAAGCGGCGATTTTCGGCGCGGACGCCAACTGGGGCCGGGTTTTATGCGCGATGGGCTATTCAGGCGAAAAATTTGATCCGGATAAAATTAATATCTCTTTCGCAAGCGCCGCCGGGGAGATTGAAGTCTGTCACAACGGACGCGGGCTTGATTTCGACGAGGATTTAGCGAAAAAAATTCTCACGGAACATGATATAGAAATTAAAATCGCTATGCAAGAAGGCGACGCGTCTTGTATTTGCTGGGGTTGCGATATTACTTATGATTATATCAAAATCAACGGCGATTACAGAACGTGATATAAAAATTATGAAAATTAAAAAATAATATAATAAAATAATAAAAAACGGCGGCGCGTATATAAAATCATACGCGCCGTCGAATTTTATTTATTTTTATATTTATTTTATAAATTTACACGGGGATTAAAAGCGTTTGACCGGACTGAAGTTGATAGGGATAGCCAATATGATTAATCGTGGCGATACGCATATAAGACCGGGCGTCGCCGTAATATTTGTCAGATATGCTCCAAAGATCCTCGCCGTCCCGAACCGTATGGGTGCGATAGACGGAAACGCGGGTATTTTCAACGGGCGCGGCGGGTACGACAGGCGGCGGCGGATCAGATGGGGACGCGCTCAAATTGGCGCGTAACGCCGCGATTTCCTGATCGCTTAATCCGATTGTATGAAAAAAACGCTCGGCGCAATAAGACAAATCCGTGGCGGACAAATCCGGGACTTCAAATAATCTGGTCAGCGTTCGGACAATATTGCCGTTGGCGATGGCCTGATAACGGGTTTCAGACGGGACAATGCCGTAATAATTATAATACGTCGTCATGTAATCGGCGACGATTTCCTGATAAGAAGCGCCCATAAAGCATTCTAAAAGCGCGCTGATCAAACCGGCGCGATCCCGGCCTATGGTGCAATGCACGGCGTAAACGCCGGGATTGGCGGCTAAAAATTTCAAGCCCTCGGCGATTTTCGACGGCAGTTCCGGGACGCTGAAATTATCGTCCATGGCAAGGCCGTAATATTTAACGCTTGAATAATAGCTATTGGAAAAGCCCGGATAATTTGCGATTGCGTTTTGAGAATCGGCGAGATTTAATACGACCGTGACGCCCGCTTTCCGCAATTCCGCGTCGGCGTAAGTATTTCTCCAGTTTTGCGGATCGACGGGGGACGACGTGCGGTATAATACGCCTCTGCCCATGCCGCTTGTGGTAACGGGACGAAAATTGGCGAATTGGGCGTCCGTGAGATTGGGAAAATCCTCCCGGATTTTGGATATGCTTAACGGTATTAAAGAATAATAGCCCTGTAAATATAAACCGGCGGCGTCGAGTGAAAGCGTGATATTCGCGGCGTCGTGTCCGCCGTCGGCGAACGTCCAGTAAAACGCGTCTCTATTCGTTCCGCCGACGCTTTTTAACGCGAAGCCGTAAGTGGACGCGAAGTCGCCGCCATTGACGGCTAATTGCAGATAATTTTCCCCGGCGACGGCGAGCAGAACCGCCGATCCTTCAGGAACGTCATTGTAAGAACTGCAGAACGGGACTTTGATATGCTGTCCGAAGAAAGACACGTCGATTATATCGCCGTAGCGATAACCCCGCGCCTGAAAATTCTCATTTGTCAGCGAGATTGTCACCGTACCGGAGCGGCGGATATTGGACGCGTAGACGACGGCTTCCACAGGATAAGGCGCCGCCGGAGCGTCCGCCCCGGAGACCGGAAGCGTAAGCGCGAATATCAGCGCGGAAATCAATGATATAACAGCTATAAATCTTTTGCGCATTGTTTCACCTCGTAGATAGTTAAATATATTTCATTTATAAAAATTTATAAATTTCTTGATATTAAAATAAATTAAAATAATAAAAACATCAAAGATGAAAATCCGGCGGACGATTAAGCATGATAAACACGGTTAAACGTCCGCGAAATTTTCGATATTATACCAGAACCCGCTAAGCCCTTCAAGAGTGAAACGGGGGTTTAACTTGTAAATTTTTCTTGAATATATCCGGATTATATCTTGATCATATCATTTATAATATAATTTACAATAATTCGCAGGCGATATAGATTTTTATAATATTTTTATATTTTATCTCTTGCCGCCCGGACGAAATAATAAAGCCATGACGACGCCGCAGGAAATCGCGGTTGTGACGCCGCCCGCCGCCGCGCCTAATCCGCCGGTCAGGACGCCGATCCAGCCCTGTTCTTCCACGGCTTTCCGCACGCCTTTCGCAAGCGCGTGTCCGAAACCCGTTAAAGGCACAGTCGCGCCGCTTCCGCCCCATTGCGCCAAAATATCATAAACGCCTATCGCGCTGAGGATTACCCCGGCGACGACATAGCCCGTTAAAATACGCGCCGGCGTCCATGACGTGCGATCAATCAAAATCTGTCCGACGGCGCATAACAGCCCGCCGCATAAAAACGCGTTGAGATATTGCATAAATTATTACTCCTAAAAGCATATTTTTTATTCCAATCCCGTTTTTATAAATTTATAAATATTTTTAATTTTATTTTTATTTTAATTAAATTTATTAAATCTAATCGCTTTCTAAACAGACCGCGTGACAAATGCCCGGTATAGACTCCCCCTGAAAACTGGAAGTCGGCGAAAGCAAGGCCCCGGTCGGCGCGAAAATCACACGTTTCCAAATTCCGCGCTTTAACTGTCCCAAAATATAGCCGTTAAACACGCTCGCCGAACACCCGCACCCGGAACCGCCCGCGTGCATATCCTGCTTTTCCCGGTCATAAAGCATAATGCCGCAATCCAGAAAATTTTCCCCCAATTCCATGCCGTCACGCTTGAAAAAATCCCGGACGATACTATGCCCCAATTCGCCCAGATCGCCGGTAATAATATGATCATATTCATCCGGTTTCGTGTCCGTATCGATAAAAAACGCCTGAAGCGTATCGTAAGCTGCGGGCGCCATCGCCGCCCCCATATTCGCCGCGTCTTTGATACCCTTGTCCACAATTTTCCCGCAAGTAACACGCGTAATCCATACGTCATGATTATTATAATTATTATAATTATTATAATTATTTTCACCCGGTTTATTATTATCCGTAATATCCCCCGGATTATTATTATAATTTA
>CAJOFP010000005.1:0-5609 GCA_905233795.1 uncultured Oscillibacter sp.
TTTAGTTCTGGATCGGACGCCGGAGAATCAGAATTTTATTGAGACGCTCGCCGGACAGGACGGATTTTTTATGCCGGATAAAATATTATTTTCTGGGATTTTGAATCGCGGGGAATCTATCGGCGTCCGGGTTTCGCTGCCGTGGCATCCTGAAATTCGGGCATATGTCACGCGTAACGGGGCGTATGGGCAATATATATTCGGTGAGGATAATGATTCGCATGACGATCCGGGGGACGGTAAGATTAAAAAAATAAATCTGGCGGGCTATGAATTTTCTCAGGGTGAGGATAATTTAAACGGTTGGAACGGCAAATGGTTTTATAAAGATAGTTTAACGGGCAAGCATACGGCGGCTTTGGCGTTGAATACAGGCGAATACGGCATGGCGAATCTGGAAACGGGGACGGACAACGCCTATTGGTTCGCGTTTGAGCCGGATCGGCTTTACGCGGAAGATTGGGAACCGGCGGATTTGATAAAATTTTACGCCCAATCAGACGAGACGATTGAGGCGTTAAACGGGATGTCCGGGAACGTCGGGGATTATCGTGCGGAAATATTTAAAACAGACGGCGAAATGATTTTAAATTTAATACAGGCGAATAACGGCGACGCGGTTTTGGATTATTTTATTTCCAGTCAGAAGCAATGGAACACGGAATTTATATTTCATCAATATACGGGCGCGGCGGAGAATGTCGCGCCGCTGAAAAACGCGGATTTGATAGCGAAAATAGCTAAAGTAGATTATCAAAATAATTTAATATGGTTACGGGAAGCGGAAATCGCGGATGAGTCTGAATCCGGCGATATGATTTATAAAATCAAGTATTACGCGCCTTGTCAGTCTGTCAGCGTCAAATCGCCGGATACGCTTGATATTTTCAAAAAATTTGAGAATCCCGATTATCCGATGGCGATTTTTCATGTAGTAACGAACCCGGACGGCGATATTTTATCGCTGGACGAGATATAAAATAATATAAAAATAAAAAAATCGCAATCCCGGCGTTTTGGGATTGCGATTTTTTATAAAATCAAAAGCAGACCGATAGCGGCGAGAACTTCTTCGTCAGCGTGTTCATGGGAGAGTAAAAAAAGCAGGGTTAATAATAACAAGTCGCCCGTGTCCATAGAATCCGGATGAAATTGATTGAATAGATTGAATCCGTTATTTGGACGCCGGAAGTTTTGCGCGGGATGTCGCTTTAAATCCGGCGGCTTTTCCGGCTGGACTTGTGGCAATCCGGGCGGCTTTTCCGATCTTGCCGCGTCGGATTTTAATTTTTCGTCTCGCGGATGTCGCGTTGACGTTTCGGACAGCGGCGATTGCGCCGGATTGCGCGGCGCGTTTTGATTTTCCGGCGCGGGTCTCGCTTCGGGCGGGACTTGCGGCGGCGCTGGTATTTGCGGCGCGGATTGCGTTTGATTTCGCGGCGGCGTTGGGATTTGTATTTCAGGGCGAATATCCTCCGGGATACGGGTATAAACTCCCCTGTCGTTTCGGACATAGCGGTTATACATGCGTTTCACCCTCCCATTCGGATAAAAATCGTTTTCCCAAACGCCAAAGGCGCGCCAATCGCAAAGCGCGTTCGATATTCTCCTGACGTTTCGGCGGCAGATAGGGACGTAAGGCGTATAAAAGCCGTCTGGCGTCGGAATCATGCTGTCCGTTTAAATCTTTTATGATTGGCAGAAATTTTTGTAAGATATTCAAATCCGGGAAATCCGCCGGATTTTGCGCTTGATTTCGCGGCGTCACTGGTATTTGCGGCGGTTGCGTTTGATTTTGCGCTTGCGGGTTGGGTTGTGTGACTTGCGGCGCGGGTTGAGATTGCGAACCGGGCGGCGCGTTGAAATCGGACGGCGCGGCCTGTGATTGCGCCGGGGTTGGCGGCGATTGCGGCGGCGGAACTTGCGTCGCGGATTGCGTTTGATTTCGCGGCGGGGCTTGTGATTGCGCTTGATTTTGTGGCGGTGAATCAGGCGGCGGATTTTCAGTCCCGGACAGGGATCGCGCAAGCCGCGCGATCTGCGCCATCGCATCGGGATTGGATAAAATTTGATTAAATTGCGCGTCAAAATCTGTCATGATAATAATATATAATAATCGAAAATAAAACGGATATGTGAGGATAATTGGGATTCTCAGGAGTTTGATTCTATGGAACGGCGAATGCGTTCGATTAAATCCGCGCCGCCGGGCGCGTCCATGAGACGCCGCAGACGCCGCGCCATATCGTCCGTATCGCCTTTGGCGGCGGATTCTATCGCGTGGCGAAATCCGCCGCCGTCGGATTGGAGATAATTTAATAATTTCTGTCCGTCCGGGGACGACATGATATTTCGCGCCAACGCGGGATTGTTACGCAGTTCCCGCGTAATTTTATAATCGAAATTGGATTGATTATCATGATCTATCATAAAATAATCCCCCTTGGAATGGATTTCAATAGATAAAAATAAATAATCAGGCTGTATTTTATTATATGACGCGGGAATGAAAAACGTGACGCCTTGGGATAAAAAATAAAAAAATAAAAGAATCAGGAACGCGAAATAAAACCGCGTTCCTGATTCTTTTAATAATTTTATAATAATAATTATAAATCCAGTTTTTTCATCTCGTTCAAAATTTCGCGTTCGGATTTCTGTAAATCCGGCGCGTTTTCGGGATTTTCGGGATTAGCCGGATTATTTTGATTTAAAAACGGGCTGAATTGTTTTAAAAGCAGGTTGCCGCAATTCATGGCGATTGCGCTGAAACCAATCAAAGACCATAAAAAGGCGTATAACGGCAATCGTTGGGCGTCCCAGAATGTGAGCAAAACCGGCGCGATATGCGTAAATAAAATAATAATCAAACTCAAGGGACGCCGGATTGAAAAATAAACGCAGTAAGAGATTAAATTTTTTAAATTCCCATGAAATACGGCCATAATCGGGAATAGATAACAGGCGATTATGATTTCAATCAAGATTAAAGCCATCAAGCCGTATTTAAATAAAGCGATTGGATTTTGAAACTGTCCGCACCAGAAAAGCTCCAGAATTAAAAATACGGCTAAGATAATGAATAATATAAACGCGATAACCGCCTGTTTGAAATTATCCCGGAAGCCGCGCCAAAAGACTTGAAACGGATTGATTTCCCCATCACTGCGAAGCGTTTTCAGCATTGTATAATATAACGCCGTCCACGCCGCGCCGATTGTGAAAACCGGAACGCTGAAAATAATAAATAATATATTTCCGGCGATTAAAATCCCGCAACGGGTCATGAGACGGCCAAACAGGCTATTATTATCTAAAAATGATCGCAGCCATCTCATGAAATTAACCCTCCCCAGATTGCGTGAAATTCAAATCTTGATTTAAATCTTGATCGAAATCCTGATCGAAATCCTGTCCGGATTGCGCTATATCTTGTGATATATCCTGAAATAAATAGCGCAAAAATATTTCGGCCTCTTCGGGACGCTGTGACAAAGCGTTGATTCCCAAAGCCGCGCCGTCAGCGTAAGCGCGGTTTTCCCCGGTCGTCAAGATAGAATTATTTAAATCAATTCCAATCGCCACGCGTGATTTGTTATAATTTTTATTTTCCATCGGCTCACACCAGATAATACGATCCTGATATTTTCGCAAAATATTTTGCGTCCGTTCGCTTTCCAAGTCCAATAAACGCCCGGACGCGCCCAAATATCGCAATCGCTCCGGCTCCATGATTAAAATATCTAATACGCCGCTGTCCATTGACGCGATCAAAAGCCTGTAATATTGATTCCCGTAATCCTCCCCGGCGGGATCGCAATAAATCTGCGCGTTAAATATCAAATTTTTTTGATTCAAATCATAATTCGCGTAATCGGCGTAATTTTTCCAGAAATCAGAACCGCTTCCAATATCGGCGTAAGTGTTGGCGAAAGCGGCGTATAACCAGTTTTCACGATTCGCCGTCGCCAGTCGCGGGATTAAATACGCGCTTAAAATTATAAAAGACAAGACGCATATAATCTGAATTTTATAATAATCCCACGCGTATTCTATTTTTTGCCGCCATGACAGATTTTTAATTTTATTATATTCTTCCTGAGACCATTGGCGGAACCGGTCCGCGAGACGCGATAAATCAGACATAATTATAATTTTCTCCCCACGCCGGAAATTTTTATAATATTTATATTATTTAAATTTTTTTAATATAAATTTGCGCGCTGGGGAAGTCGCCGAACATGGGCGGGATAGTCAGTCCGGCGTACATGAGCGCGGCGCCGGAATAAGATTTTTTATTATTTTGACCTTTGCCGTAAATCTGATCCGCCGGGACAAGATTCCCGAAAAAGTCGAAATTTAAATCATAATTCGCCGATGGATTCAGGCCTTTTAATTTGATATAAATCGGCGCGGCGTTCGCCGTTGTATGGGTCATCACGACGCTGACCAGCGCTTCGGATTGATCCGGCGCGACAAGGTTAAATTGTCATATTCGTGAAATTTCTGAATCTGGACGCGGACTTCGTCTTTTTCCTGTTCGGATAATTTATTTAAATCCAGTTCATAACCGAAAGTCCCCGCCATAGCGACGACAGCGCGGGTTCCAATCGGGGTTTTGCGTCCCGTCTGGTGATTCGGTACGGCGGAGACGTGCGCCCCCATCGTACACGGCGGATAGCCGAAAGAAGTCCCGTATTGAATGCTTAAACGCTCGACGGCGTCCGTGTCGTCACTGCACCAGATTTGCGGGCAAAAAGCCAAAATTCCCGCGTCAAAGCGTCCGCCGCCGCCGGAACAGCCCTCGAATAACACGTCCGGGAACTCGCTTGTCAGACGGTTTAACAGGTCATAAAAGCCCAAAACATAACGATGAAAAATTTCACCTTGTCTGTCAGCCGGGAACGCGTGTGAATAGACATCCGTCAAACAGCGATTCATGTCCCATTTGATATAATTTATATCATATTTGCGCAAAATATTAGATAAAATATTATATAAATAATCAATTACATCCGGGCGGGAGAAATCTAAAATTAGCTGATTGCGTCCCATAGCGGGTTTGCGTCCGGGGACGGTCAACGCCCAGTCGGGATGGGCGCGATATAAATCCGAATTTTCGTTGACGGCTTCCGGTTCAATCCAGAGACCGAATTTTAAACCCATTTCATGAATTTTCGGGATTAAATAATCAAATCCGCCGGGCAATTTATTTTCGTTTATATACCAGTCGCCAAGACCCTGATTGTCATCGTTACGCGTCCCGAACCAGCCGTCGTCTAATACAAGCATATCGACGCCCAATTTTTTGGCTTGAGCGGCGATTTGTAATAATTTGTCCGTATTGAAATTAAAATACGTCGCTTCCCAGTTGTTTAACAAAACCGGGCGGGGCCGTTCGGGTTTCAAATTTCAATCCCTGATAGCTATAAGCGAATAATATTTCAGGCGCGTTAAATATTTCACCGGGATTTAATTTCCATGTAAACTGTTCGTCGTGAATGCCCGTGACAATACGAACGGAATCTAATTGATCTCTTTCAATTTCCGTCTTGTGATTGCCCGAATAAACCGGCATAATCCCATAACAGTCGCCGAAATCCTCATTA
>CAJOFP010000005.1:5701-16020 GCA_905233795.1 uncultured Oscillibacter sp.
TGGCGGCCATAAAAATAAATCACGTCCCAGTCGCCGAACGGCAAATCCAGACACGCCGACGCCGCTTTCTGTAAATATATATCTTTATCGCCCGCGTTTTTGATTTCTACGGCGCGTGTAATTATATTTTCCTGTTCAAATACGCCGTATAATAAATTGACTTCCAATCCCGTCGCTTTGTCCGCCAATATAACCGACAGCGTCTGGACTTGATTTTCTTGATTATTTTTATTTTTATTTTCAAACGCGCAAGGCAGACCCGGTAAGTTATACTTGCCGTGTAAAATCTCATGACGGACATAACGCAAATCCGCGCCCCAGAAACCGTCTTGAGTCGATAAATTCAAAGCGTTGACGCGAAAATCCCCGGTATTGGCGCCGCTGTATTCAAGCGGCAGAACATCCATAGACCATTTGCGCTCCAGACGCTGTTCATACGGATTCGCCGTAAAACCGTGATCGCCGGACAGATATAAATAATCCAGATTTTCGTCTAAATTATTATTTAAATTAAAATTCCGCCCGTAATAAATATGCAATAAATAGCCGTCCTGATTGACGCGCATTTGATACAGCGTATCACGGGTACGCAGCGTAAACAGATTTCTTTCTGGATCGTGTCTGATACTCATGGAATAAAATCCCCCTGTTATAATTCATATAAATTATTATAATTCTAATCCGTTTGATTTTCCGACGGCAAGTCTGAATCTTGCGGAGGCCGGACGCGATACGATGTCGGGCTGACGCCGTAAAAAGACTTGAACATTTTAGAAAACGTCAACGCGTCGTCATAACCGACTTTACTGGCGATTTCTTTAATAGAATAATCCGTATTTTGTAATAATTCAACGCTTTTTCGCATTCGGACGCCGATTAAATATCTCTGGGGAGAAACGCCGACGCGTTTATGAAAAATATTGGATAAATAGCTTCTGTCAATGCCGATAAACGCCGACAAATCCGAGATTTTCATATGATTATAATTGCCGTGAATATAATCCAGCGCGTGATCAATATAAGAATCCGTGGAATATACGGCGTTGCGCTTGCCATGCCCGGAAGAACGATCACGGGATTCTATCGCAAGTCCGACGAATTGATTTAATAAACCCTGCCGCCGCAAATCATTGGCGAGATTCAATTCCGGTTTGGACAATAATTGATTGACTAAATCATAAAATTTTTCGATTTTAATATAACTGTTCAAAGCGTTGACGCCCTGCGTAAATCCGGCCTGTTCCATATAATAATCGGACTGATTCCCGCCGAAACTGACCCAGCAATAACTCCACGGCTTTTCCCGGCTCGCGTAATAATACGTCATTTCGTCGGGTTTGACAAGGAACATTTGACCGGCGTGTAACGCGATATGATTTCCGTTGACTTCCAAGAATCCCTCGCCGGACAAAATCACATGCAAATGATAACCGCGCCGGGCGACGGGGCCGAAACTCTTTCCGGGCGTTAATTGTTCCATGCCGCACATAAAAAGATATAATTCCTCGCAAAGCCTGTGATGATATGTCAAACACCGGGTATTTTTCGTAACGAAATAATATTCATGCTCTTGATTTTTCATATTATTTTATTATTTTATTTTATCGGCTTATTTTATTATCGCGTAAAAATCGGACAGCCGCGGCGCATTTTCATTAGCGGCTGTCCGATAAGCAATCCAGAAATCACGAGAAATCATGAGAAAGGCGACAATAAAAATCCGGCGATACTAATAATATTATAATTTATAAATATTATAATAATATTATAATTTATAAATATTATAATAATATTATATATAAATTTATTATAATTTGCCGCCGGAAGTGGCGATGCCCTCCACGAACTGTTTCTGGAAAATTAAATATAAAACGATCATGGGCAGACTGGCCATTAACGCCGCCGCCATTAATTCAGGATAGTTACTGGAAAACTGTCCCTGCATTTTGGCGAGACCGGCGGAAAGCGTCGTCGTCGCCGAGTTCGTACAGACAATCATGGGCCACATCAGGTCTTTAAAGGCGAACACGGCGGTCATGATTCCGAGAGAGACCATAGAAGAACGCGTCAGCGGCGCCATGATTAATAAAAATCTCTGGCCGATATTACAGCCGTCAATCGCGGCGGCTTCTTCCAAGTCTTTCGGAAGTCCCTGATAGCCGGTTTTTAATAAAAACGTGCCGAACGCCGTGACCATGCCGGGGAATACCAGCGCGAAAATCGTTTCCAGCATACCCAATTTAGAAACCATTAAATATTGCGGGATAATGAAAATCTGTCCGGGAACCATCATTTGAATCAACACGAGAGAGAATAAGAAATTCTTAAACGGGAATTTCAGACGCCCGAACGCGTAACCCGCCATTGTCGCCGTCAGGACCGCGCATAATACACGGAAAAAGATCATCAAGAGCGTGTTGCGATATAAATATAAAAAATTATAGCTCTTCCAGACGTTGACGAAATTATCAAATTTCCATGTGCTGGGGAAAATCACGAACGGATTGATCGACGTGGATTCCGAAAGCGTTTTGAACGCCGTCAAAAGCATCCACAGGAAGGGGACCAGCATGGTAAATGACGCGATAATCAAAATCAAATGAATCAAGCCCTGCGTGACGCGCTTTTGAATCGTGTAGCTGTCCATTTTCCAAGCCCCCTTTATTTAATTATAAAATACCCATTTCTTCTCGGATTTCTGGAGAAGGAATGTAATTACCATAATAATCGCCAGCATACAGACGACAATCGCCGCGCCATAGCCCCGGTCATTATAAGTAAACGCGTGCTGATAGAAAATATACACGACGGACTGTACGGATTTTAAGGCCCGGTTCGTGTTATCCATGACCATGTAGACTAAATCGAATACCTGTAACGCGCCGATAATACGCGTCTGGACGATAAAGAAAATAGTCGGGCTGAGCAGGGGGATTGTAATATTAAAAAATTGTTTGATTCCCGTCGCGCCGTCAATATCGGCGGCTTCGTAATAATCATGCGGGATTTCCTGTAAGCCGGATAAGAATAAAATCATATTATAGCCGACGATAGACCATACGCCGATGACGCCTATAGAAATCCACGCGATGTTCGGATCGGAAATCCATTCCGTAGACGTATGGAACACGTTATTTAACAAGCCGAATTGCTGATTATATAAAAATTTCCACACCATAGCGACAGCGGCGGGCGCGGCGACCATAGGCAGGAAGAAAATCGTCCGATAGCCGCCCCGGAACGCGATTTTGCGATTTAAAAACACGGCTAAAACAAGCGCGATACATACGGAGAACGGGACTTCAATCAAAGCATATTTAAACGTATTCAACAACGCGCCCCAAAATTCGCTTCCCGCGAGAACCTGCTGATAATTCGACAGGCCGACGAAGATATTACCCATGCCGAAATCGCCGGTTTTCATGAAAGACTGATAGACCGTGTACGCAATCGGATAGAAATTTAATACAATCAATCCAATCATCGTCGGGGCGACGAAGAACAGCCCCCACGCGGCCTCATTTTTTTGGGCTTTTGTCATGCCTTTTTTCTTCATATTTTTTCATTCCCTCCCCTTTTCTATTTTAATATCTAAATATAATAAAATATATAATAAATATAAATTAAATCTTTCCCCCTCCCCTTTCGGGGAGGGGAAGCGGGGAATTATTTTTTATATTACTCGCGGGCAAGCGTCTCATTCATGGACGCGGCGAGGGAATCTAAAATAGAATCCATCTGAGAGGGATCAATCCACGCGTTGACCAGTTCTTTCTGATACTGATCCGACCAACGGGTGGTATATTTAGAATAAGGCCGGAACACGAGCGTTCCCTGATTTTCGATATTAATAAACGCGTCAATATTCATGCCCTCAAACGCGTCGGAGAACTCTTCCGAAATGCCCATATAACCCGCCATCGTCACGCCTAATTGCGCCTGTTTCACCTGCATATCGTAAGAGCCGAACCATTCGATTAAGCTCCAAGCGGCGTCGGGCTGTTTGGTATCGGCGGCGGCGGCCCAGCCGAGACCGTTATAAATCGAGCAGCGTTCTTCAGGCTGCGCTACGCCGTCGCCGTTGGCGTCGTGATAGGGCAGCATGACCCACGCGTAATTCTGACTGCCGTCCTCATTGAAAGCGTCGTCATCGTCATAGAAAGATTTAATCATCCAAGAGCCTTGGGTAATCATAGCGGCGAGGCCGTTATTAAACATTGTGTCCGTGCCGTTTTCAGAAACGACATTCTGCGGCGCGAATACGTCGGAACATAATTTGCCGACAAATTCCATCGCTTCTTTCGTGTTGGGATTGTCCCATCCTGAAGTTTTATGATCTTCAGAGATTACATAGCCGCCGTAAGAATAAATAATATTAAACCAGCCGTCCTGATCGTTCGTCGTGTTCATGGCGACGCCGTAATAAGAACCCGCGCCGGCGTCCGTGATCGCTTTACCGGCGTTATAATAATCATCCCAAGTCCAATCATCCGTGGGATATTCCACGCCCGCGGCGTCAAACAGGGCTTTGTTATACAACAGCGCGATAGTATCATGATCTTTCGGCACGGCGAACTGTTTGCCGTCGAGCGAGTATAATGTCGTGATACCGTCGTAATAATTCGCCAGATCGATCACATCCGAATTATTAATATAATCCGTCAGATCCAATAATTTATTGGCCTCCATGTACATTTGGGCCGTGTTGGAGTGCATCCAGAACACGTCGGGCATTTGTCCGCCGGACGCGCCCGCCTCTAAGAGCGTCCAATAGTCATCCCATGTGACGACTTGGATATTCACGGGAATGCCGGAAACGGCGGTCCATTCCGCCGCGATTTCACGCAGTCCGGCGAGCTGGGTATTATCCCAGATTTTGACTTCCAGCGCGGTCGCCGATCCGCCGGTATTGCCGGAATTATCCTCCGTGGCCGCGTCCGTGTTGGCATTGCCGCCGGAATTGGCGTTGTTTCCGCCGCAGGCGGCCAGCGTCAGGATCATGACGACGGCCAGAAGCAGTACGGAAAGTTTGCGAAGTTTGCCGTGGTTGTTCATGCGGAGACCCTCCTTTATTCATCTTTCATTGGGAAAAAATCTTGAAAAAAATTTTTCTTGCGATACTCGAAAATATCCGGGCGCGGAATCGGGGAAATTTAATAAAACGCCGGACAAATCCGGGGAAACAGGGGTGAAAATTCCCAATGAATATGAATAAAATATTAACGGATTTTGTGCGAAATTTATATGGATAAATGCGGGATTATAATAGAATCATGTGCGTATTTTTTTATTATTTTTTATATCCCGTTTTCCGGCGATTGGATATAATTCCGGAAATTCGTCTGAAAATCCAAAATTTTCGTCCGAAAAATCCGTTAAAATTAACCGAATCCGATTAAAATTTAAATTTTATCCGTTTGATTTTCTACCGTCAAAACCGGTTTGGACGCCAACAAAAGCCCATAAAATTCCCGATAGGTTAAGAAAAAATAAAATAAATAAAAATAAAATAAAAAAAACGCCCCCACGCGGAATGGCAGCCGCGTGGGGACTTTTTGTGAGGGGAAAAAGGAGATTTCATGTCGGGCCCGTATTCCGCGTTCTGGCATACGCGGTCAGCCCGGAGTTAGCATTAACTAACCACGCGATGAATATAGCATATCGCCGCGGGCTTGTCAAGCGGGAAAATAAAAAATTTTTAAATTTTTTTAAAATTTCTCTTAAATTTCTTTTAAATTTCCGATTTTTCCTGTTTTCGCTCTTGCCAAGCCGAAAATAATTTTATATAATCCGTCCAACCTGAGGCCTGATTTTTACTAAATTTATTATTTTTATATTATTTTTATAAATTTTTATCTTAAATCGTCTGAAATCCCGGAAAAACAGCGTTTAAAAATATATTAAAATTTATTTTATTTATTTTAATATATTTATATATTTTTAATATATTTAAATATAGCGCGAAAACCGGGAACCGATTGTATAACAGGCGCGTATAATAATATTAAAATAAAATCAGGCGGTCAGGAGCCGTCCGGCGGACGGCGGAAAGGGAGGGAAGCGCAATTATATGAAAATTTTAATTTTATCCGATTCCCACGGGGATGTGGACGCCATGCTGCAGGCGGTCAAAAAGACATCGCCCCAAATGGTCATTCATCTGGGTGACTGCTGGCGGGACGTGGAACCAGTCATGGAACGCTTTCCGGAGCTTCCGTTTTACCGCGTCCCCGGCAACTGCGATTTTCGCCCGCAAAATCCTCTCGAACAGATTATCACGCTGGAGGGTCATCGCGTCATGATCTGTCACGGCCACACGTTCGGCGTCAAACAGGGAATGCGGGAAGCCGAGGAAATCGCCAAAAGCGAAAAATTAGACGCCTTTTTATTCGGCCATACGCACCGTCCGTTGGTGGCGAAAAAGGGCCGGACGCTGTTTTTCAATCCGGGCAGCTGCGGTTTGGGGAATCCGTGTACATACGGCGTCCTGAACGCGGAACGGGATAAGTTAAACGCGAGGGTTTACACGCTGAAAGAACTGGATTTATCGTCGTATATCAACCCGCGCCCCGGACTGGGTCAAGTATCCCGGATTTAACGGGATTTTACGCGATGGAAAAACCTCCCCTGTCAGTCTATCCGGGGGAGGTTCGCGTTTTTGGACGCGTTTTTAAAAGTTTCTGCCTTGTATCAAACGCCGCTCTTGCGTCTTGCCGTGAAAAATGATATGATAAATAAAATATATAATAAAATATATAATTTATATTTATTTTTTTACGGCTTTTCCCGTCGATTCAGCCGGAACGGAAGGGACGCGCTTACTTATGGATTCCGTCAAAACCAATCAGCCGCCCGAATCGGACGCGCAAAACAAAAATAAAAATAAAAATACGCTATCTGATTCTCAATCGCAAAATCAGGAAAAAAATATATTGCCTGATTCTAATTTTAATTCTAATTCTAATCATTCTAAATCGCAAGATAAAAATAATAAAAATAAAAAAATATTGTTCCGTCCGGATACGCGCAAACGGCCTCCGGATGCCAATATGATGGCTTATTTTATATTTTTAATTTTATTCGCGCTGGCCGCCATACCGTTTAATTTGACGCTGGCCGCCATAGAGGGCGTAATCGCGGCGGCGTTATGCCTCACGTTTGTCCGGGGACGCAAACAACGCCGCCGCCAATGGCTGCAATATATCGACAGTATCACCGGAAGCGTCAACACGGCGGGGAAATTTAATTTAATTAACTCACCGCTTCCCACAATGGTATTCCGGCCTGATACCGGCGGAATTATCTGGAGCAATGAGGGATTTCAAAGCCTGACCAATATGCGCGAGGGATTATTTGAAACCCGTATGGACGATGTCATTCCCGGCTTTCCCGTGCAATGGCTTGTGGAGGGCAAACGGGAATGCCCGGAGAGATTAATTATAGACAATCGGCGGTTCCGCGTGTTTGGCAGTCTGGCGCGGGCGCGCGGCGCGGAACAGGCGATGATCGCCACGACTTATTGGGTCGAGACAACGGAATTTGACGCTTTAAAAACGCGTTACGAGGAATCCCGGCCCGTATTGGCGATTTTGCTTCTGGATAATTACGAAGATTTGGTCAAGACGCTTTCCGACGCCCAAAGAAGCGCGTTAATGGCGAAAATCGACGGAAAAATTAACGACTGGACCCAAAACGGTTTATTATTGCATACGGAACGGGATAGATATATATGCCTATTCGACGAAAAATTATTTGACCAATTCGCCGCCGAGAGATTCGCTATTTTGGATTTAGTCCGGGAAATTCGCACGGAGGACGGACAAAGCCCGACGCTTTCCATAGGCGTCGGCAAGGACGCGGAGGGATTCGGGGAGTTATACAAAAGCGCGGGGGTCGCGCTGGAAACGGCGTTGAGCCGGGGCGGGGATCAGGCCGTCGTGCGGAGCAAATTGGATTTCGCGTTTTACGGCGGCAGATCGAAAGCCACGGAAAAACGTACTAAAGTAAAATCCCGCGTCATGGCGAACGCGCTGGCGGAAATCATGAAAGACGCGGATATGATTTATATTATGGGGCACGCGTTTTCCGATATGGACGCGGTCGGCGCCGCCGCCGGGATTAACTGCGCGGCGCGGGCGTTACAAAAACCGTGTCATATTATTATCCGGGAAGATAAATCGGCGGCGCGGCCTTTGATTGAAAAATTACAGGCCGTCCCGGAATATGAGAATATTTTTATGGACCCGGACGAGGCTTTTTTGCAATTACAGCCCGGTACGCTTTTAATCGTCGTGGATACGAACAGGCCGGAACTGGTGGAAAGCCCGCAGATTTTGGAATCCTGCAACCGCGTCGCCGTGATTGACCATCACAGGCGCGCCGCGTCTTATATTGAAAACGCCGCGTTTAGCTTTCACGAGACATACGCGTCATCGGCGTCTGAATTGGTTTCGGAGCTGTTACAATACATGGTGAATCCGGGGGATTTATTAAAAGCCGAAGCTGAAGCGATGCTGGCTGGGATTGTATTAGACACGAAGCATTTCGCCCAGCGAACCGGGGGACGGACGTTTGAGGCCGCCGCGTTTTTACGCCGTTGCGGAGCCGATACGGAAAACGTACAGAAATTATTTCAGAATGATTTAAAAGAAATGGTTGCGCGTTATGATATTATCCGGCGCGCCGAGATTTACGATCACGGCATAGCGATAGCCGTCGCGGGTGAAAACGCGGATCGCGTGACGGCGGCGCAGGCGGCGGACGAGTTATTAACTCTCAAAGGCGCGCGGGCATCTTTCGTGATTTATTCCAATCAGAACGCCGCGTTAATTTCGGCGCGTTCTCTGGGGGATATTAACGTACAGGTGATTTTAGAGCCGCTGGGCGGCGGCGGCAATTCGACGGTCGCCGGGGGACGTATCGAAAACGCCGCGCCCGCCGAAATCCGCGCCCGTATCATAGAATCGATTGAGCGCTATTTCGAGACGGCGTGACGCGTTCAGACCGGAAGCGCGTAAAAAATATATAAATAATATATAATATATAAAATAAGGAAGCGATAAATTGATAACGCGGACGCGTAAAAAATATAAAAATAAAAAATTATATATAATTTTAAATTTAATTTTATATATAATTTTAAATTTGATTTTATTAAAATTTTACACGCCGTCCGCGCTGGCCGCGAATAACTACGGCGGGACGTGCGGCGACGGCGTTTCTTGGAATATGGGCGACGACGGGCTTTTAACGATCAGCGGCAAAGGCGAAATCAGCGATTTTGTAAACGCCCGCTCCGCGCCGTGGTATGCAAACGGGCATATTTTAAATATAGAACGGATTCAAGTCAATTACGGCGTGACCGGAATAGGCGCGAACGCGTTTACGGGCTGTAAAAATCTGACCGGCGTATATCTTCCGGCCAGCGTGTTAAAAATCGGCAATTCGGCGTTCGCCGGGTGTGAGAATTTGACGGATATTACGCTTGAAGAGGGATTGAGATCAATAGGCAATCACGCGTTCAGCGAATGCGTATTATTATATAATATAAAATTGCCGGATAGTTTATCTCAAATCGGACAGGCGGCGTTTTCACGCTGTGAAAGTCTGGAAAAAATCGCGCTGGGGAATAGAATCACAAAAATCGAGCCGTATTTCTGCAAAGGCTGTTATAATTTATCTCAAGTCGATTTGCCAAATAATCTTACGTCGATTGGTCAGGAGGCTTTCGCGGACTGTGAGGCGCTGAAAAATTTATATCTGCCGCGCCGCGTATCGGATATAGGCCCCGGCGCGTTCGCGGGCTGCGCGTATCTGGAAGAGATTGACATTCCGGCGAGCGTGACGGAAATCCGGGAGGGCGTATTCAGAAACAGCGGTTTAGAAAAGATATATCTGCCGAACGGGTTAAATTCTATAGCGGCGCGGGCGTTTGAAAGCTGTTATAATTTACAAGAGATTTATTACGCCGCGAACCGGACGCGCTGGAATCAGATTCGCATGGATGACTTGCGTCAGCAAATTAGTTCGATGGGGATTCGCGTGATTTTCGCCGACGACAGCGCGGCGGAGTCTCCGGCTGTGATTGAGAAAATCACGTTTGACGGGTGGCGCGTGTCGATAGAGATTTCCGGGGAGCCGGGAACCGGGACGACGTTATTCGCGGCGTTTTATCAGGCTGACGGGCGTTTTCTGGGCTTGCGCGTACAGGAAGCGGACGAGGCTCGGACATATTCCGTCGCGGAAATCGCGGGGGCGGGACGCGTCAAAGCCATTTTACTGGACCCGGACGGGCGTCCTATGGCGAAAGCCAAAGAACA
>CAJOFP010000006.1 GCA_905233795.1 uncultured Oscillibacter sp.
AGGAGTATAAAGAAGAATCGCGGCTGGCGATGGATCATCAGAAAAACGCGTATTTTAAAATGTGTGAATTTTTGGAGTTGGCGCAAAGTGGCGACATGGAAGAGGCGGCGCGAATCTATAAAATTGTACAATCGCTGAAATTCTGACGGGGGCGTGAGGGCATGAGCATTAAACACAAAAAGAGCGGACGGCGTTCCGGCGACGCGGCGGCGGGCTTCATGCCTGTTATGGAAATCCTCATACGGTTTGACGGTCTGACAAAAAGGGCGAAGCCGTCGTCCAAAGACGAAAACGCGGAAACGCTCCAAAAAGAGGACGCCAAAGCCCTCGAATCCGCCGCCGCGCTGTTAAAAGCCCTGCTCGACGAGGGAATCCGGACGCCGGATGAGGTCTTGGATCTGCTCTATGATTACCGATTACAGGCGGCTGAAAGTCAGAGATTGCGTAAGCGATTTGAGATCGCGGATGTCCCGATCCGGCTCGGATCGGAGAGCCTCTGCCCGTCGTGTATGAAAAAACTGCGTAAGATTCCGGAATTTTGTCCCAACTGCGGGAAAAAGCTGAAATCTATATAAAAAAGAAAAAAAGTTCGTGAAACGGCGAACGCGAGTTTATAAAAATCAAAACGCTTCCGCAACTTTCTCAAAAAAATCAATTCCCGATTTTCCGCGATTTTCGATGAAAAATCGGGTGAAAAAACACAAATCTTTATTATCAGAAAGTCCGAAAAAGTTGCGGAACAAAAAAGAAGGCGACGGAGTTGATCAATCGAAAAAAGTTCTGTCCGGTGTGCGGGAATCTGGCGGCGGTTCTCGACGGAAATCCGGAGATATACGGTGAAAAAGCCGTCCCGTGGAATACGTTCATCCGGGTAAAATACTGCGGTGACGAGTGCCGGGAAATCATGAAACGCCAAAGCCAGCGTCTGTCCAACAAGAGACGGCGTCGTGAGCGCAAAGCGTACCGGGACGCGTTTCTGGAAGCGATGGACACACTCCGGGAAGAGGTTCGCGTATCCCGCGAGGAAACGCGCCTGTTGTTGGAACGCATAGCGGAACTGGAGGCGGGAGCGTGATCTGGGGATTGATTACAGTCGCGGTTTTAAGCGCCGCGCTTATGTCCGCGCCTGTCCGGGAGACGCGGGAGCCGCCGCCAAACGAAGTCAGAATAGGCGAGGTCGCGGAGCCGGATAATATTCAGGACATCAACGCGGCGGCGGGCTGGTACCGGAAGACAAAATACGGCTGGGTGTTCTCGGCTGACAGCGAGCTTGGCCCGGCCCGACAGCCTGACGAACCATACGCCGCGTTTCTGGATGAGCGAAAGGCGGAATCCGTAGGAGGACTGGCCGTCATCGCCGTTCTGGGCGCGCTGGTAATCGGGGTGAAATTTCGCGGTAAGAAAAGCGGCGGCGTTCCGAAAGACGGCGTGTCCCGGACGGAATTTCAGACGCTCGCGCGGCGTCTCAACGGGATGGCGGATATTCTGGAAAGCGTGACGGAGGCGGAGAGCGCGAAAACGGCGGAGAAAGGCGGAAAAAAACGATGAACAGCGCGTGGGATTTTTTATTGACGCTGGGATTGTACTGGATGGAGCGTCTCAAAGACGCGGGCGTGAAGATGGCGTCGGGTTTTAATCCGTGGAACGCGAAGACATTTTTCGCGGGTCTGTGCGGTCTGGTCTATCTGATCGCGGTCGTGGTTTTCACGCTGGTTCTTCTCTGCGACGGCTTCGGGGCGAAATCGGCGCGAAATTTTCGGATATTAATCGCGCTCTGCGTTGTGTTCGCGCTGTCGCTGATGAAATGACCGGGAGGGGAAGCGCATGGGCGTTTTCGACGGGATACTCGACGCGATTCCCGGCATCCGGAGATTTTGGTGGCGGCGCAAATGGACCGCTCTGAGCGTCCCCGCCGAGGAATGGGCGGAACTGGACGGCATGACGGAAGATTTGAACGATTTATTAAAAAACGTCCGGTCGTTGGAGAAGCTCATCATGGACGCGTCGCTGCTGCGAGCCGGACACGGCATGAATGTCAGAAGCGTATGGAGCGATTTGGCGGGCAAAGAGCGTAGCGTGGAAATCGTGCTGGACGGGACGGCGGCGACGGAAAAACTGATGGAGGGATACCACCGCGAGATGGACGCCCGCCGCCGTGAGATGATGGACATCGCCGTGCGAATGTCGAACTGGGCGGCGAAAAACGCCGTCGTGACCGCGTATGAGGACAGACCGACGCTCCGTATGCGGGCGGGCGCGTTCGTCCGAGGCGTCGTACATTTGGGGGCGATTGCGTGTGATTTATACGCGGCGGCGCAAGACCGGACGGCGGAAGAGTTTCTCCGTTACGCGCTTCTGGACAGGGAGAACCGGACAAAGCGTCTGCGTATCGGACAGTCCGCCGAACGCGTGAGACTGGAAAAACCGGAGCCAAAAGAGCAAACAGCGGAAGCGAAACCAGAAACGCGAAAGAAATCCGGCGACGAATCGCGGCGGAAAATCGCCGCCGTCCTCCCGGAGACGTTCGGGGAATTTAACATTGACGCGCGTTTCGTCTCTTTCACGGAGGCTCACGCCGTCACAAGATACAAACTACGTTTGGAAAAGGGACAGAAACTCTCCAAGGCGGAGAGCGTATCGGAGGAAATCGCCCTGCGTCTGGGTGTGGAAAACGTCTCGATTTCCAAATCGCCCAACGAGAGCCAGATGATTTACATTGACGTGCCGAACAAAAATATAAAACCTTTGTATTTTAAAGATATTCCGCGGGAATCCGGAAAATTCTTTGTCGGCGTGGGAATTGACGGAAAGCCCGTCTTTTCGGACATGGACGCCCTGTGTCATCTTTTAATCGCGGGGACGACCGGCTCAGGGAAAAGCACGTTTTTAAATTCCGTGATATGTTCCCTGATGCGAAATCCGCCGACAGAAAATCAGTTCGTCATGATCGACCCGAAAAAGGGCGTGGAACTCGCGCCGTACAACGGAATCCCGCATATGGCGCGGTCTGTCGTGACGGACGCCAAAAACGCGTCCGACGCTCTGGAAGAAGCGGCGGCGGAAATGGACAACCGGTATCAGATTTTCGAGGAAAGCGGCGTGAGGAAACTGTCGGAGTATAACGCCGGTTCGGAAACGCCGTTGCCGCGTCTGATTGTCGTAATAGACGAATTGGCCGATCTGATGATGACTTCCGGCAAAGAAGTCGAGGCGTCCATAAGCCGGATCGCGCAACTGGGCCGCGCCGCCGGGGTGCATCTAATTATAGCGACGCAGCGTCCGACCGTGAAAGTCATCACGGGATTAATCAAATCCAATATCCCAAGCCGCGTCGCGTTCAAGGCGGCGTCCAATCTGGAATCCCGGATTATTCTGGACGAGAGCGGCGCGGAGAAGCTGGCGGGCAAAGGCGATATGCTGTTTCATCCGTTTAACGGGCATACGGAACGCTTACAGGGCGCGTATATCGAGACGGAAGAAATCAATCAAATTATAGAAGAAGCGAAAGGGGAATACTCATGAGCGATTATGCGTTTGAAATTTTAGCGGGCGCGGGCGCCGCGTCTCTCGCGCTGTCTTTGGTCTACGTTTTCTATATCCGTCCCTCGCTGGACGAGAAAGAGATCGAGCGTACCATGAAAAGATAAGCGCGTAAGTTCCGAAACGGTCAAAGCGCACAAATTACCCCCGATAAATTCGGCGAATTACGCCGCGAAAAGGACTTGTAAATCAGCCTCGTTAGAGTGATGAATAACACGCCCGGAAAAACTTTCGGGCGATATATGGGGGAGTAGCTCAATCGGCGGAGCGTTACGGGTTAGCTGAGTATACGCGGTTTCCCGTAAAGGTTGCGGGTTCAAGTCCCGCCGTCCCCACCAGCCCGCGGCGTCAGGCGCGCGGGGAACGCCGGAAACGGCGTCAAGGCGTTTCGCCGCCTTTGAGAAAACCTCCGTTGAAACGCGATGACAGCCGGGAAAGACCGGCGCGTATATGGGGGCGATTGGCGCGTGAGCCGAAAGCCCCGAAAAATATTAAATATTAAAAATATGAAAAAGGGGTGAATATCATGACGGGATAGGGAAATAAAATGCCGCCCCTGACGGTTGAGACATCAGAAGCGGCGGCGATAAATCGCAAGTGAAAAAACAAGATATTTATATTATACGCGAGGAAAGGAGAAAAGTCAATACCTATGGAAGCCGTAAAAATCACTCAGTTAGAGGCGGAAAATATCAAACGGATCAAAGCGGTCCGGATCACGCCCACGGAGAACGGTCTGACCGTCATCGGCGGACGCAACAATCAGGGCAAGACCAGCGTTCTGGACGCGATAATCTGGGAACTCGGCGGAGACCGTTACCGCCCGTCCAACGCTCAGCGCGACGGTTCCGTCCTGCCGCCCAAAATCCGCCTGACGCTTTCCAACGGCATTGTCGTGGAACGCTCCGGGAAGAACGGCGATCTGAAAGTAACGGACTCGACCGGACGCAAAGCGGGGCAACAGCTTTTAAATTCTTTTGTGGAGCAGTTCGCGCTGGATATGCCGAAGTTTATACGGGCCGGTTCCAGAGAGAAAGCGGCGACGCTCCTGCGGATTATCGGACTGGAAGACCAAGTCAATCAGCTGGAACGGCGTGAATCGGATTTATACAACCAGCGGCGGGCCGTCGGTCAAATCGCGGATCAGAAGAAAAAATACGCGGACGAACTGCCCGGTTATCCCGACGCGCCGAGCGAACCCGTATCGGCCTATGATCTGATTCAGGAACAGCAGGCGATTCTGGCCCGCAACGGGGAAAATCAGCGCAAACGGGAGCGTTTGAACGAAATTACTTTTGAAAAACATCGGATTTACGATGAGATTCAGCGTCTGGAAGAACAGGCGGCGGATTTGGCGAAACGGATACAGGAGCGGAAAAACGCCTATGAACAGACGGCCCGCGATGAGGCGACCGCTCAGAAAGACGCGCTGGATCTGATGGACGAATCCACGGAGGAACTGGAAACGAATCTCCGAAATATTGAGGCCGTCAACGCGAAAGTCCGCGTCAATCAGGCGAAAGCCGCGGCGGAAGCGGACGCGAAAGAGTATTCCGATCAGTATGAGGGATTGACGGCTCAGATTGAGGATGTCCGCAAACAGAAGCGGGAATTGCTTGACAACGCGAATCTGCCGCTCCCCGGACTGTCCGTGGAAAACGGGGAATTGACATATATGGGGAAAGCGTGGGACTGCATGAGCGGCAGCGATCAGCTTCGGGTATCCGCCGCGATTGTGCGGGCATTGAATCCGAAATGCGGTTTTATTCTGATAGACAAGCTGGAGCAGATGGATTTGGAAACTTTGCGCGAATTTGGGGACTGGATAGCGTCGCAAGGACTTCAAGGTATCGCCACACGCGTTTCCACGGGCGATGAATGCTCTATCATTATTGAGGACGGATACGCGAAAAACACGGACGAGACGCCCGTTCCGACCGCGCCTGTCAAGCGGACATGGAACGCCGGGACGTTTTAAATCCGGAGGCGTCGGGAGGGGGAAGCCGTATGAATCGTCCCATACCTTTTTTGCGACTGTTCAGGGTTCTCCCTCTCTGTCCGGCATTGCTCCTGAAAGCGTCCGGGATTTCAATTATACAGGGCGTCATCGATCTAAAAATCTCACGCGTTTCTCTGCGTATGAAATCGAAAGCCCCGCTTACGAAAAATGACATCCGCGTTTTACGGGAATCCATATGCCATTCATACGGATTCGCGGAAGCGGAACTGCAAATTGAGTATGATGAAAATAAGGAGGAAATTGTTATGCCTATGCGTTTGAATATCACAAGCGGCGTCGTTCATCGGGCGCAAAAGGTGGTGATCTACGGTCCGGAGGGGATCGGGAAATCCACGCTGGCGTCCAAATTTCCGGGATCGCTGTTTACAGACACCGAGGCCGGAACCCAGCACATGGACGTGCGCCGGACGGATACCCCCACAAGCTGGACCATGCTTCTGGAGATTGTAAAAGCCGTGCGGGACACCCCCGGCGTATGCCAGACGTATATATTGGATACGGCGGACTGGGCGCAACAGTTATGTATCCGCCATGTCTGCGTCAAGCATCAGGTGGACAATCTTGAGGATATACCCTATGGAAGAGGATACGCCTATATCTGGGAGGAATTCGGAAACTTCTTGAATCTCCTGAGCGAAATTGTGGATCGCGGCGTTCATGTGGTAGTTGTGGCTCACGCAACGACGAAACCCGCCAACCAGCCGGAGGAATTTGGGAATTATGATCGTTATCAATTAAAACTGGTAGACTCCAAACAGTGCAGTAGCTCCGATAAACTGAAAGAATGGTGCGACCTGCTTTTGTTCTGCAATTATAAAACTTACGCTGTCGCTACTAACAAGCAGAAGACGAAATTTAAGGGGCAGGGCAGTCAACGGACTATGTACGCCACGCGTCACGCCTGCTGGGACGCGAAAAACCGGATGGGTCTGCCGGATGAGCTTCCGCTGGATTACGCGCCTTTGGCGCCGTATTTCGATAACGCGATTCCGACGTCCGCTCCGGAGAGCAATCCCGCCGCGCCCGCTAAAAATATCGCGGATCATGATATGTATTTTTATCATCCGGAATCCCGTTCTTATTGGATGATCCACGCCGGCGAGGCGATTGAGAATATTGATGTGTCGGATGAAATCACGAAAGAGCAGTATGAAGTCGGAACCGCAACCGGAACGGAGCCGTATCAGAACCCGATCCCGGAGACGTTTCCGCCTGAGCCGCCGAAACGGGAGGACGCGTCCGGTCCGTCGAACGCGAAAGTCCACGCCGATTCCCGCGCCGCTCCCGTTATGACAAGCGATCCGCCGATAGCGGGAACGTGCGCGGCGGACGAGACCGTGACGGTTACGCCTGACGGACGCTTTATCGGATTGGACGGCAATCCGCTGAAAGACGCGCTTCAGGAGTTTTATCCGCTGATGGAGATGGACGGCATAACCGCGGACGAAGTGCGGGACGCCGTCGCCCAAAGGGGATATTTCCCCGCGGACACGCCGCTGGCGAATCTGCCGGATGATTTTATACGGGGCGTCCTGATCGGCGCGTGGGAGCAGGTCAAAGCCATGATAGAGGAAACGCGGGCGAACGGCGATCTCCCGTTTTAACGATAATCATTAATAATTATACTTGTGTGAAAGGAGCGTAAACAATGGATTATAATCAATTTAGACAACACGCGGACGCGAATCAACAGCCGGAGCCGGAAATGGGCTGGGATGACGTGATCAGCAACGACGGCGGCGATTTTGAACCCGTTCCGGAGGGCGATTATTTCTTTACCGTCACATCTTTCAAACGCGCCCGGCATGAGGGCAGTGAGAAAATGCCGCCGTGTAACAAAGCGATTCTGACCCTCGCCCTGACTTCCGCGTGGGAGCCTACGGAAGATAATCCCGAAGCGCAGGGAGAAGTGACCGTCAATCTGTTCCTGAACCGGAAAAGCGAATGGAAGCTCTGCCAGTTTTTCACCGCCATCGGTCAGCGCAAGCACGGCGAAGAGACGCGCATGAACTGGAACGCCGTCCCCGGCTCGTCCGGAACCTGCGCCGTTTCCACGCGGTCATGGACAAACAAGGAGAATAATCAGACGTATACGAGCAACGACGTCAAACGCTTTTACGATCCGGAGAAATCCCCGGTTAAAATCAACGTCACGCAATATTCGACGACGACGCCGTCCCGCGCGCAATATCCCGCGCAAAATCAACAGCCGCCCGCCCAGCGTGAAATATCAAATATGCCGAAAAATCCGTCCAATCCGTGGACCAGCGGTAAATTCTGATGGAACTGCGGCCTTATCAGAGCGAGGCCCGGCTCGCCGTGGAAAACGATTGGGAATCCGGGTATCCGCGCACTCTTCTGGTGCTTCCCACAGGATGCGGAAAGACGATTGTGTTCTGTAAAATTATAGAGGATCAGGTCCGGCTTGGACGGCGGGCTTTGATTCTCGCGCATCGCGGGGAACTGCTGGAACAGGCGGCGGACAAACTGGCGCAAACGACCGGCTTGGGATGCGCCGTGGAAAAAGCGGAGGAGTCATGTCTGGGAAGCTGGTTCCGGGTGACGGTCGGATCCGTCCAGAGCATGACGCGGGAGACGCGCCTGTCGCGCTTCAAGGAAAATTATTTTGACGTCATCGTTGTGGACGAGGCGCATCACTGCCTCACGGACAGTTATCAGCGCGTCCTGACCCATTTCGACGGGGCGCGGGTATTGGGCGTCACGGCCACGCCGGATCGGAGCGACATGAAAAATCTGGGACAGTATTTTGACCATTTGGCCTATGAATACACGCTTCCCCGCGCAATTAAAGAAGGCTATCTCTGTCCCATCAAAGCCGTCACGATTCCGCTGACGCTGGATTTGTCCGGCGTGGGCGTTCAGGCGGGGGATTTCAAAAGCTCGGATATTGACACGGCTTTGGACCCGTATTTATTTCAAATCGCGGAAGAAATGAAAAATTACTGCGCGGATCGGAAAACCGTGGTCTTTCTCCCGCTGGTCAGAACCTCTCAAAAATTCCGGGATATTCTCAATTCTCAGGGCTTCCGCGCGGCGGAGGTCAACGGCGGCAGCGCGGAGCGGTCCGAAATCCTGCGGGATTTCAATGACGGGAAATACAACGTCCTGTGCAATTCCATGCTGCTGACGGAGGGATGGGACTGTCCGTCCGTGGACTGCGTCGTGGTTCTGCGTCCTACCAAAGTGAGAAGCCTGTACAGTCAGATGGTTGGGCGCGGTACCCGGCTGTCTCCCGAAACCGGCAAAGACCATCTGCTTCTGTTGGATTTCCTCTGGCATACGGAACGGCATGAACTGTGCCATCCGGCGAGCCTGATCTGTGAAAATGAGGAAGTGGCGAAAAAAATGACGGAAGCGATCCGGGCGGCGGGCTGTCCCGTGGATATTGAGGAAGCGGAAAAACAGGCGTCAAAAGACGTGGTGTCGCAAAGAGAGGAAGCGCTCGCCAAACAGCTTTCCGAAATGCGGGGTCGGAAACGTAAGCTGGTGGATCCGCTCCAGTTTGAGATGTCCATTCAGGCCGAGGATTTGTCCGGCTATGTCCCCGCGTTCGGCTGGGAGATGTCGCCGCCGTCCGAGGCGCAGGTCAAAGCGTTGGAGAAATACGGCATTTTTCCGGATGAGATTAACAACGCGGGCAAAGCGTCCAAACTGCTGGACCGTCTGAACAAACGCAGGACGGAAGGTCTGACCACGCCGAAACAGATTCGTTTTCTTGAGAGCAAAGGATTTATTCACGTCGGGACATGGCAATTCTCGGACGCCAAAAATATGATTGACCGGATAGCCGCCAATAACTGGCGCGTTCCGTCCGACGTACTGCCCGCGGCGTTTTATATCCCGCCCGGATTGCGGCCTCTTAATATGCGGGGAGCGTGAACGGCATGAGTATAAACGAAAAAGAGACGGATTTGCGGGAAGCGCTGGATTATATCAATCCCGCCGCGCTTTCGTATAACGACTGGCTTCGCGTCGGCATGGGTCTGAAAGAGGCGGGCTATCCCGCTTCTATGTGGGAGGACTGGAGCGCCCGCGATCCCCGCCGTTACCATTCCGGCGAATGCCTGAGAAAATGGGAGTCTTTCCGGGATGAAAACGGCGGTCCGCCCGTTACAGGCGCGACCGTGGCGAAGATGGCGATGGACAACGGCTGGAAACCGTACAGGACGCGGGATTTTACCGGCTCGGATGAGGGACTTGACTGGAACGCCGTCATAGGCGGTGAGGAAACGGCGGACAGCGTGTTTCTGGACCCGGAGCGGGTGGAGCCGCGGACGCTGGAAGAGCCGTCCGACAGCCAATGGCGACCCGTGCGGGAAATCGTGCGGTATCTGGATACCCTGTTCAAACCCACGGATTATGTTGGCTACGTCACAGAAAGTTTTGAAAAAGAAGGTAAATACTTTCCCAAAAAAGGTAGCTATGACCGCACGGCGGAACAGCTGATCGTGGAACTGGAAAAATGCGACGGCGATATTGGCGCGGTTCTCGGCGATTACAATGAAAACGCGGGCGCGTGGATTCGTTTCAATCCCGTTGATGGGAAAGGTATCGGCAATAAGAATGTAGCGGCTTTCCGCTACGCGCTGGTGGAGTCCGATAAAACGGATTTGGAAATGCAAAACGCGCTGATTCGGGAATTATACTAATTTTGAGGAAAAAGATCGACAAAATAGCGGGGAAGTGATAGAATAGGTAGGG
>CAJOFP010000007.1 GCA_905233795.1 uncultured Oscillibacter sp.
TGCCCGGTTTCGCTTCATTGCCATTGAAATAGCCATCTTTATATGTGTTATACCAACGCTCTTTTTGATTATCAGGATCATCTTTCATGAAATCAATATCCTGTTTCTGTACGGCTTCCGTCACGCTTGTTTTTACGCCGGAATCTTTATCTAAGCCGAAATCTTTATCTAAATTCTGAAGATGCCGTCCATATTCGATAACGGCTTTTTTGTCTGTGCTGTCATTGGCGAATAAGCTGTGATAAATTTTTTTCTCCTCTTCCTTGTCCCCAAATGTATCAGAATGAATGGTCACGCCGCTGATTATACCATCATATTCGCATACCAGTGTGGGACGGAATCGACCGGGAGGTAATAAAGAAAACCGCTTTTTAAAACGAAGATTATCACTTATTAAACTGTCAAGTTTTACAGTTATTATATAATAGCCGTAGCCTTTTCTATCTATTTTTTCTACATTCTTGTCATCTTCTGTGTAATAGACTTCCAGAGAATCATACGCGTTCCCGTCGTTGTTGTCATCTTTTACTTCATGAAGCGTAAGAGTAAATTTTAACTTGCTTAAATCAATTATATTTTCCGGAACTTTTTTACAAGTCAGATAAGCGACAAGCTCTTCTTTATTTTCGATAGTCAATAACGCGTCCAGATAATAGTCCGTGGACTGCGTTTTCATTTGACCGCTTGTCATATTGCCGTCATAATAGCCGACTTTCGCGCCATCTTCCAGACGCTTGTCATAATCCCGTAAGGCATTAAAACGGCTCCAGTTATTGACATAACTGTCATGATTGTTTTTATCCGCGATATTCTCAACCTGACTGTAAAATACCGCGTAAACGCCGCCGCTTTTGCGGTCAAATTCCACAACCCAGTAACGCTGATTCAACATATCGTCCATAGAATCCGAAACCATGACGCGGCGTCCAATATCAATCGAATGATCATCGGAATCAGATGTAAAATAATATAACTCAATCGAATCCGAAATGTCATTTTCAGGATCGTTCATATATTTTATGCCGACAGGTTTTTTATCGTCTTTCCGTTGTTCTTTAGTGTCTACCAGTCTGAACGCCTCAAAATCATCCGTATAGTTTTTATAAACGTCCTCATTGCCGCTGGCCCATAATTTGACCAGTTGGTTTTGCGCGGCGATGTAAATAATTTCCGCTTTCGCGTCCAGTTCTTTTTGACGCAGGTTCAAGCGCAATCCGGTCAGCGACGGGAACGCCACCGCCAAAAGTACGCCCATAATCCCGATTACTATCAGGACTTCCACCATGGAGAAGCCTTTGTGATTTTTGTGATTCTTTTTATTATTTCTATATTTTTCCATGAAAAGTCACCTCGCCGAATCTCTGTCGGCCAATCCGTATGCCGTCCGCGTGTTATTTTTTCTCCGCGTTTCTTTTTTTATAATTTTTTAATATAAATAATAATATAATTTTTTTAGTAAATATTTGTATTTTAATATGACATTTTGGAAATTTCAGGATAAAATAATTAATTTATTTTATCATTTTTCGCTTAATTTGTCAATATTATGTTAAAATTATAATTTAAGATTCAAAACGAGCGGGGCGCGGACGAAAGATCATGATTTGATTCCGGCTTGTCAGGAAGCGGAAAAGCGAATATAATAGATTTTACAGCGCGGCGGTTTAAAAATTTATTTTTGATTTTAAATATAAACGGAAATCAAAATTTGAATAAAATATAAATTTTATCATACGGGTTTGGAATGAAATCAGGATATGGATATTTTAAATATAAATATGGCGGAACACGGCGGCCGGACGGATGATGATAATGGCGGTATGAATATGATTGATTTTTCGGCGAATGTCAGTCCGTTCGGGACGCCGGACGGCGTGCGGCAAGCGTTGGAAAACGCGGCGCGTGACGCGCATATCTACCCGGACCCGTCATGTCGGAGATTGCGCGGGGCGATTTCGGACGCGTATGGAATCCCGGCGGAGTGGATACTGTGCGGAAACGGCGCGTCGGATTTAATTTGGCGTATCGCTTTGGCGTCGTCCCGCAAGAGTTTTTATCGGGGGCGGGCGGCTTTAATCGTCGCGCCGACTTTTTCGGAGTATGAAAACGCGCTGAAAGCCTGCGGCAGGGTGAATATCAAGCGTTATAATTTAAATCTTGACGCGGATTTTTATATTAGATCCGATTTTTTGAATTGGATCACGGGCGATGTGGATTTGATTTTTTTATGTCAGCCGAACAATCCGACCGGAATGCCGGTCAGGATGGATTTGGCGCGGCGGATATTGAATCGCTGTCGGGAGACCGGAACGCGTTTAATCTGGGACGAGTGTTTTCTGGATTTCATGGACAGTCCTGAGAATTATACGCTGTTGGACGCTTTATCATCCGAGCCGAATTTAATTATTTTACGCGCTTTCACGAAATTTTACGGCATGGCGGGGGCGCGTCTGGGCTACGCGTTCTGTTCGGATGAAAATTATTTAAATAATTTAATCGGTCCGCCGTGGAGCGTATCGCGTCTGGCGCAGGAGGCGGGAATCGCGGCTTTGCGGGATTTGAATTATACGCGGAATTTACGGGATTATATATCGCGTGAGCGGTCCCGGCTTTATCGGGGATTAAAATTATTAAATTTTCGCGTGATTCCCGGAACGGCGAATTTTTTATTATTTCAAAGTCCGGTTTATTTAGATCAATTTTTATATCAAAATGGGATTTTTATTCGTAACTGCGGCAATTTTAAAAATTTAAACGCGTTCTGGTATCGAATCGCCGTCAGGACGGAACAGGAAAATAATAGATTGCTGGACGCTTTGCGGGAAGCCGTCGGGACGCTCGCGGAAAATAGAATATAAAAATATATTAAAATTTATAATATAAAATTAATAAAATTATAAATTTTAATAAAAACGGGACGGGGCTTGCAAGTTTTTCAAGACGTGATATAATAATTTTAATATATAAATCGCCGTATGACGCGGAGTGACGGAAGATAATAATATAGAAAGCGGGGGAAGGTGCGGCATGAAAAAATTTTTTTTAATGGCGGCTGTCGTTGTTTGTGCGCTATTGGTCAGTGTAACGCTGTTGGCGCGTTTTCCCGTCGGGATGATGAATCGAAGTCCGAAAGAGATTCAAAAAATCGGAATCATCATGAACGGCAGTATTGAGGATCGAAGTTACAGTCAAGCGCAATATGACGCGATTATGGAAGTTGTGGAAGAAAAAAATCTGGAAGTCATCTGTCGTGAGAAAATCGCGGCGGACGAGAATTTTATAACAATCGCGGAAGAACTGATTCAGGACGGCTGCGGCATTATTTTCTGTGATAATTATTTATTTGATATATATTTAAAAGAACTGGCGGCGGCGCACTCGGATATTTATTTCATGAACGCGTCGGGAACGGAGACGGCGGATAATTTGTCGTCATATCTGGGGCGCGTGTATCAGGCGCGTTATTTAACGGGTTTAATCGCCGGATTGGAGACGAAAACAAATGAAATCGGCTATATTTTGGCTTGTCTGACGCCGGAGACGATACGGCAGTTAAACGCCTTTACGATAGGCGTAAAGAAAGTCAATCCGGAGGCGAAAGTATTTGTCCGGCGGACGGATGATTGGAATGACAGTGAAAAAGCCGCGGCGGAAACTTTAATATTATTAAGCGATCATGATATTGATATATTGACGCAGCATGTCAATCCCATTTCGCCGCTCCGGGTCGCCGACGAACGCGGCGTTAAAATTATCGGCAATAATTATGACAATCATGAATTATTTCCGCGTACTTATCTGACGGCGTGCGCGTTTAACTGGAAACCGTTTTTCGAGGCGCGTATACAGGAATGTCTGGAGCGTGAATTTATCGGCAAGCATTACTGGGAGGATATAGAAAGCGGATTGGTATATCTCGCGCCTGTGACGGAACTGGTCAGCCCGGAGGCGGAGAAAATCGCGGAAGAGGAATTAAAGCGTTTAATCAGCGGCGAATTTGACGTTTTTTTCGGGCCTTTGACGGATATTTACGGCGCGGAACAGGTTCGAGAGGGTGAAAATCTGTCGGATCAACGGCTTTTATATGACATGTACTGGTTTACGGACGGAGTGGTGATGGAATCATGATGGAATTGATCAAATCTGTCAAGCGCAAAATCACGGAATATCACACGCTTCGATTGTCGTTGATTTTAGGTATCATGTTGACGGCGTTGATTTTGCTGGGCGTTTTTTTATATGTCCGTGTGGAAGCGTTGCTAAATATTTACATGGAAGTACAGGGCGAAAAACAGGCGGAGACGCTGGCGGAATTGTCGCGCCGACAATTTCAGGTGGAATTGACGGCGTTATATACGGTGGCGAGCGAACTGCCCCGGATTGAGGGAATGCGCGTGGAGGCGCTGAAAGCGCTACAGGAGGCGGATTACGACGGAAAAATCGGCGTACAGCATATCGACGGGCGGCCGCTTTTCGGCGAGGCGTATAAAATCCAAGATTTTCCCTGTATTGAGAGAGCCGTGCGGGGAGAGAACGCCATATCTTTTTGCGCCGGAAAGGGTTTAATGTTCTGCGTTCCGGCGTTTCGTGAAGATAATATAGCGTTTGTGGTATATAAATTATATCCTGAGGAAGTATTATTCCGGCGTTTCGGCGTGGTGAGTTACAGCGGCGTCGGACGGACAAAAATCGTGGATATAAATGATGATATTATTATTACGTCCATGCCGTTGGATTCGGACGAAAAACTGGTCTTTGATGAATTGTCTGTACGGGAAGGCACGGCGTTATTGCATAAAAGAATATTTCAGACCGGAAGCGCGGCGGTTTTTAAACAATCGAGTATCGGCGAAGTCATGCTATACGCGGCGAGAATCCCGGACAGCGATTATCATTTGGTTGGATACGTCCCCAAGACGGTTGTCCGGCAGGGCGTGCAGTATATCAGTTATTTAGTGATTTTAGTATTTTTAATACTGGCCGGGACGGTGTTTTCAGGCGGCTTTTTATTGATTGATCTGGAAAATAAATCAAAAGAAAGCGACGCGTTACGGGAAGCGGCGCGGGTGGCGGAGAAATCCAGCGCGGCGAAAAGCGAATTTTTGTCCAACATGAGCCATGATATTAGAACGCCTATGAATGCTATTATTGGCTTTACAAATCTGGCGATTGAAAATCAGGACGACACGGAACGGGTCGGCGAGTATTTAAATAAAATTCAGGCGTCGTCGAAGCATTTATTGTCTTTAATAAATGATGTATTAGAGATGAGCCGGATCGAGAGCGGCAAAATTGAATTAAATGAGGTTCCGTGTTCGCTGCCGAGAATATTGCATGATTTGAATACTATCATAATCGGACAGGTAGAGGCGAAGCGGCAGGAATTGAGCATGGACGCCGTCAATGTATTAAACGAGGACGTTTATTGCGATAAATTAAGATTAAATCAGATATTATTGAATTTATTATCAAACGCCGTGAAATACACGCCCGCCGGGGGGAAAATCGTCGTCCGCGTGATTCAAAGCGCGAGTGAAAAGCCGGGTTACGCGGCTTATGAAATCCGCGTGAAAGATAACGGCATTGGCATGACGCCGGAGTTCGCCGCGAAAGTGTTTGACGCGTTTGAGCGCGAACGGAGTTCCACGGTCAGCGGCATACAGGGCACCGGATTGGGCATGGCGATTACGAAGAGCGTAATTGATCTGATGGGCGGTCAAATCCGGGTGGAGACGGAAAAAGATAAAGGATCGGAATTTATTGTAAATCTGGAATTAAAAGTCCAGACGGAAACAGCCCCGGACCGGCGTATTCCTGAATTGAACGGTATACACGCGCTTGTCGTGGACGATGATTTTGATACCTGTGACAGCGCGACGCGCTTATTAACGCAAATGGGAATGCGTCCGGAGTGGACGCTGTCAGGAAAAGAAGCGGTATTGAGAGCCAAACACGCGTTAGAACGCGGCGACGGGTTCGGCGTGTTTATTATCGACTGGAAACTTCCGGATTTAAACGGCGTGGAAGCGGTCAGACAGATTCGGCCTATAGTCGGCGAAGAGGCGCCTATTTTATTAATGACGGCGTATGACTGGCCGTCCATACGGGATGAGGCGGTGGAAGCAGGCGTAAACGGATTTTGCAACAAGCCGCTGTTTTTATCTGAATTATATAACGATTTGACGCGTGTGATCGGCGACGCGGAGAAATCGGAAGAAAAAACCGGCGGCGGGGATATATTGACCGTCGGCAGTTTCGCGGGGAAACGCGTATTATTAACGGACGATATTGAAATGAATCGTGAAATCGCCGTTGCGCTGTTGGAAATGAATGATTTTGAAGTCGAGCAGGCGTGTGACGGCATAGAGGCGGTGGAGAAAGTGACGAACGCGCCGCCGGGCTATTACGACGCGGTTTTAATGGATATACAGATGCCCGTCATGAACGGCTATGAAGCGACAAGAAAAATCCGGGCGTCGGGCGGCCCAAACGCGAATATACCCATTATAGCCATGACCGCGAACGCGTTTGATGAGGATAAAAAAGCGGCGTATGACGCGGGCATGAACGGGCATGTAGCAAAGCCGATTGACGTTGAAAAATTAATGGCGGTTCTGGGAGAGATTTTGAGCCGCGACGACAAAAATTAATAATATATATTAATAAACGCGATATAAAATAAAAAAATAATAAAATGCCTCTGTCGTCAAAAAAACATAAGAGAGGGATTATATTTTATGAGTCCAAATTCCGTAAAAAGCGGCGGTTTCGCCGGAAATAAAAATAAAACCGGATTGCGTCCGTATCTTTCGCCGCTGAACGCGTGGGCGTTGGCGTTTGGTTGCGCCGTGGGCTGGGGTTCTTTCGTCATGCCGGGGAGTACGTTTCTGCCCATCGCCGGTCCGGTCGGGTCTCTCTTGGGGATTGCGATAGGGTCTGTGGTTATATTAATCATCGGGTTCAATTACTCGTATATGATTCGGAAATATCCCGACGCCGGCGGGACGTTTACTTACGCGAAAAATATTCTGGGCTATGATCACGGATTTTTAAGCGCGTGGTTTTTGATACTGGTTTATATCGCTATCGCGTGGGCGAACGCGACGGCGTTGCCGTTGGTATTCAGAAATTTATTGGGCGGCGTGTTTCAGGTGGGGCCGCGTTATACGATTGTCGGCTATGACGTGTATCTTGGGGAGGCGTTGCTCGCGCTTTTCGTATTGGAAGCGGTCGGGATTTTCTGTATCAAAGGCGGGAGGTTCGCCGGGATTTTGCAAAGCGTCATGGCGCTCTGTCTGTTTGGGGGCGTGATTGTCGCCGCGTTCGCCGCGTTCGGCGGTCATAACTGGACAGTCGCGTCCATAACGCCGCGCTTTTCGCCGAATAATTCACCGGTCGCCGGCGTCATTCGTATCATCGCGCTGGCGCCGTGGTGTTTTGTGGGATTCGAGTCGATCTGTCATTCGTCGGAAGAGTTTCAATTCTCAAAGAAAAAAGTTCCGATTGTGATTATTATATCTGTCATAACGGGCGGACTTGCGTATATGATTTTAACCGGCTTGGCGTTCGCGGTTCCGCCGGAGGGTTGTGAAAGCTGGACGGATTATATTTTTCATCTGGATGATCTGTCGGGACTGCAAGGGCTTCCCACGCTGTACGCGATTCGGGAATTGATGGGAAGAACGGGATTAATGATTTTATGCGCGGCGTTAATATCCGGCGTCGGGACCGGTCTGCTCGGCAATATGATCGCCGCGAGCCGGTTGTTATACGCGATGGCGAAAGACGACGTATTGCCGGACTGGTTCGGGAAATTGAACGCGAACGGATCGCCAATGAACGCGCTGAAATTTTTAATGATTTTGTCGATTCCGATTCCGTTTTTCGGCAGAACCGCCGTGGGCTGGATTATTGATGTCAATACCGTCTGCGCGACAATCGCGTATGCTTACACATCGCTGGCGGCTTTGCAAACGGCGCGGCGTGAAAATAACGCGGCTATGAAAATAACCGGTATAGCGGGCGTGATTATTTCACTGTTATTCTGCGTATATTTTCTGGTGCCGAATTTCTGGTCGGCGGGCGCGTTGTCGGCGGAGTCGTATTTGATTTTGATTTTCTGGAGTCTGGCGGGCTTTTTCCTGTTTAGATATTTATTATCAAGAGACAATCAGCGGCGTTTCGGACAGTCCACCGTGGTTTGGATCGTCATGCTGTTTTTGATATTTTTCACGTCAAATCTCTGGATTCGTGAGGCGACGCAGGATGTGACCCAAACGGTTTTGCATAATTTAAACGATTATAACACGCAGGAGTTGCAGGAACATGACGTGACGTTGACGACGGTTGAAATGGACGACACGGAATTTTATTTGCAAAATCAACTGGAATCCGTGAACCGGTCTTTGATGCAAAACAGTTCATTGCAAATGATTCTGGTTATGATTACGCTTTTCGTCATGTTCAGCATTTATGACATGATGAAAAAGCGCGAACAGGAAATGGAAGTCCAGAAAGTGGAGGCCGAACAAAGCAGTCGGGCGAAAAGTACGTTTTTATCAAACATGAGCCATGATATTAGAACGCCTATGAACGCGATTATCGGCTATACGACGCTTTCTAAAAAAGAAAAGGATATACCCCCGAAAGTCGCGGAATATTTGACGAAGATTGAGGCGTCAAGCGGGCATTTGCTGTCTTTGATTAATGATGTTTTGGAAATGAGCCGGATTGAGAGCGGCAAAATGGAATTGGAGCCGGTCAGGTCGGATTTGGTTAAGACGCTGGGCGAAGTTCGTGACTTGTTTATTACCCAAATGGAAACAAAGGGTATAAATTATACAGTCAATACGGATGAAGTGCAAAATAAAATTGTCATGTGCGACGCGGCGCGTTTAAATCGCGTATTGTTAAATTTAATCAGTAACGCGTATAAATTCACGCCGTCGGGGGGAAGCGTCAGCGTGAATTTAAAGCAAGTCGGCGTGAGAGATAACATGGCTTGCGATATAATTAATAGCGCGGCGGAAAACGCGGACGCGGGCGATAAAATTAATAATGCGGATAATAATATAAATAATATAAGCGACGCGGACGGTCAGAAATTCGGATGTTATGAACTGCGCGTAAGAGATACGGGCATGGGTATGAGTCCGGAATTTGCGGCGAAAGTATTTGAGGCCTATGAACGGGAACGCACGGCGTCGAATATTCAGGGAACCGGTCTGGGCATGGCGATTACAAAAAAGGCAAAGGCACGGAATTTATTATTCACGTCGATTTTCCGATTGTCCAAGACGATGACGCGGCGGAAAAGAGCGAGAATAACGGGGACGACGCGGCGGAAATTGATTTCAGCGATTTTAAATTATTATTAGTCGAAGATAACGAGATTAACCGGGAAATCGCCGTGATTTTACTGGAAGAAGTCGGATTCGCGTTAGACACGGCGGAAAACGGACAGATTGCCGTGGATAAAATAAAAGCGTCGAAGCCGGGCGATTATCAGGCGGTTTTAATGGATATACAAATGCCCGTGATGAACGGTTATGACGCGGCGCGGGCGATACGGAAGTTAAAAAATCCCGATTTGGCGAATATTCCCATTATAGCTATGACGGCGAACGCCTTTTCTGAGGACGTACAGGCCGCCAAAGACGCCGGGATGAACAGTCATATAGCGAAGCCGATTGACGTGCCGAAAATGATAGAGACGTTATCGGAAATCCTGCGCGGAAAATAAAAATATAATAAAAAAATAATAATAAAAATATTTAAAAATCCCCTGCCGGAAGCGGCGGGGGATTGTAAAATCTCTTGACTTGTTTATGAATCTGTGATATATGACGTGATTGTGAATTTGATATAATTGAAATGATTGAAATGGCTTGTATTTGTTATGATATAATATTATAATTATATAAATATTATAAATAATAAAAATTTTAAAATTGAGGGAAGAAGGAAAAAATTTATGCGCAGCGATCAAGTGACGAAAGGCCCGGAACGGGCGCCGAACCGGAGTTTATTTTACGCGTTGGGTTATACGGAAGAGGATTTGAAAAAGCCGTTAATCGCCGTTGTCAGCGCGTATAGCGAGATTGTTCCGGGGCATATGAATCTGGATAAACTGGCGGACGCGGTGAAAGCCGGGATTGAATCGGCGGGCGGCACGGCGTTTTTAGTCCCGGCGATCGGCGTCTGTGACGGTATCGCCATGGGGCATATGGGGATGAAATATTCTCTGCCCAGTCGGGAATTGATCTGTGACAGCGTGGAGACGATGTTCTTGGGACATCAGTTTGACGGCATGGTTTTAATTCCGAATTGTGACAAAATCGTTCCGGGCATGGTCATGGCGGCTGTGCGGATGGATGTCCCGGCGATTGTGTGCAGCGGCGGCCCCATGCTGGCCGGGACTTACGGCGGCGAGGAAGTCAGTTTGTCTAAAATGTTTGAGGCTGTGGGCGCGTATAAGGCCGGTTTGATTGATGACGCGAAATTGGAGGATTGCACGCAAAATTGCTGTCCGAGTTGCGGAAGCTGTTCCGGCATGTATACGGCTAACTCGATGAATTGTTTATGCGAGGCGATTGGCATCGCGCTGCCCGGCAACGGGACGGTTCCGGCGGTATATAGTAAAAGATTGCAGTTAGGCCGTATGGCTGGCGCGGCGATTTTGAATCTCGTGAAAAATAATATCACGGCGCGAAAAATTATTAACGAAAGAAGTATAAAAAACGCGCTGACTTGCGATATGGCGCTTGGCTGTTCGACCATGAAATTATTTAATGAAATCTCGGCGAAAACGCCGAATTTATGTCACTTGGCGCCGGCGGGCCCGACGCATATGCCGGACTTGTATCACGCGGGCGGCATTCCGGCTGTGCAGTCTGAATTGGCGAAAAAAGATTTGCTTGATTTGGATTGTCTGACGGTTACGGGAAAGACAGTCGGAGAGAATATCAAAGGCGCGTTTAATAAAAATCAAAACGCGATTAGAGATATTGATAACCCGTATAGCGAAACGGGCGGATTGCAGATTTTATGGGGCAATCTCGCGCCGAACGGCTGTGTCGTAAAGAGAAGCGCGGTCGCGCCGGAAATGCTTGTGCATACGGGCCCGGCGCGGGTGTTCGACGGTGAGGAGGACGCCATAGCGGCGATTTACGCGGGGAATATCAAGCCCGGCGACGTGGTTGTGATTCGATACGAAGGGCCGAAAGGCGGGCCGGGTATGCGTGAGATGTTAAATCCCACATCCGCGCTGGCCGGTATGAAATTAGATAAGACTGTGGCTTTGATTACGGACGGCAGATTCTCAGGCGCGAGCCGCGGCGCGTCGATTGGACATGTCAGCCCGGAGGCGGCGTCGGGCGGCCCGATCCGGCTTGTACAGGAGGGGGATTTGATTGAAATTAATATCCCCGAAGCGTCTATTAAATTACGCGTGGACGAGTCGGAACTGGAAAAACGCGCCGAAAATTATACGCAACCGGGGCCGAAAGTAAACGCGGGATGGCTGGCCCGTTACGCCCGTATGGTTTCCAGCGCCGACGAGGGGGCGGTGTTGCGTTAATGCTGACGGAACCGAAAGAATTAAAACGCAGACTGGATTCTCTTGTGATTTTCCGGGATTTGATATTTGATCCGGCGATCCGGGAATTGCGCCGCGCTTTGAAATCCTGTGACGCGAGAGGCGGCATGGACGGATTTTTATATCATATCGCCGCGTTTGAGGCCGTTTTATTTGACAGTGATTGTAAAGGCGATTGGAGCCGGTATTTATCGCGCTTGATTTTAGAGAGTGAGAATATATGCGTCAAAAAGCGCGGACAGGAGATTTTAACGGGCGAAAAAGATTTAAATAATAATAAAATAAAGGCGATATTGGAAAGCGAATTATTATTTTTACAGGACTTATCGCAATTAGATTTAAATAATTTAGTATTGCCTGAATTTCTTCCGGATTGGTTTACCGGGTGGGATATATCGCCGATAGATATACCCGGCGAATATGATAAAAAGTTAAAAAATATCGGCGAGACCGGTTACGGCGTATTTTCGCGCTATCATGTATTTATGATACAAGACGGGAATTTAATTCCCGTATCGCACCCGGACCCGCAGGAATTGGACGATTTACCCGGTTATGAACGCGAACGCGAAAAGATTTTAGCGAATACGGAGGCTTTATTATCGGGACAGAGCGCGAGCAATGTTTTATTATACGGCGACGCCGGGACGGGGAAATCCAGCGCGGTGAAAGCGATTGTAAATAAATATTATAAACGCGGCTTGCGTCTGGTGGAAGTCAAAAAGAATCAGTTATATCAATTACCCGGCTTAATGGATGAACTCGCCGAAAATCCGTTGAAATTTATTATTTTTATTGATGATTTGAGTTTTACGGTAAATGATGATAATTTCTCGGCGTTAAAGGCGATTTTAGAGGGCGGCGCGGGCGGACGCGCCGGAAATGTCGCCGTATACGCGACCAGCAATCGGCGGCATTTAATCAAAGAAAATTTATCTGACCGGGAGGGCGATGATATACACGCCGCCGACACCCGGCAGGAATTAATGAGCCTCGCGGCGCGTTTCGGCTTGACTGTTACGTTTTCCGTACCGGATCGGGAGAAATATTTATATATTGTATCGGAATTGGCGAAGCGGCGCGGATTGGATATGCCGGAAAAGGAATTGTTTATCCGCGCTGAGGCGTTCGCCATAAGAGCCGGGGGACGGAGCGCCCGCGTCGCCAAGCAATTTATCGAGTTATGCGCTATCGGCGTTTTGCATAGCTGAAAAAATATAAAACGGGAGTGAAAAGCGTGAAAAAACTGAAAAATTTATATATGATTGTTTCTGTTTTTATCGCAATCGCGTTGACGCTCAGCGCGTGCGGTTCGCAAAACGCGCCGGTTTCGGACGCGCAAAACGCGGATATAGAGACGCAGGACAAGTGAACAGGACGCGGACGCGGCGGCGGATATAACGCCGGAAATACACGCGATTGCGTACCCGGAGGATTATCCCACGGCGTCGGATGAATACGGCGCGAGCGCGTTCGCCGGGAGTTTAAATCATGGCGATTCTAAATATTATATTATTCATGATTTTTATAATATGACGAGCGGCGACGGTTTGCATATTCTCAGCAATTTCGAGACGTATCAGCAGACCACGGAATATACCTGCGGCGCGGCGAGCGCGTTAATGGTTTTAAACTGGTTCGGCGAAAAAAATTATGACGAAATGCAAATCGGCGATCTGGTGGAAATCGACACAAGCAAGGGAACCAGCGTCGAGGGCATGGTAAAATTTTTCACGGAATTAGACTGGGATGTGGATTATCACGCGGATACGGATTTCAGATTTGAGAGCATTGAGGACGCGGAAGCGTATTTGATTGAAACAATCGACGCGGGCGTACCGGTCATGGCGGACTGGACGGACTGGGCCGGACATTGGCAGGTGATTATCGGTCTGGACGAGTGCGGGACGGATGATCCGTATGACGATGTTTTGATTTTAGCGGATCCGTATGATATTACGGATCATTATCAGGACGGTTATTATACTTTTCCGTTCGGAAGATTTTTTGATATGTGGCGCGAGGGGCCGTGTACGGAAAAGACAGAGCCGTATTGGCAGCCGTTTGTGACGGCGCAGCCGAAAATATAATAATATAAAATAATATAAAAAAAACTGTCCCCCTTTCTTGATTTTATCGGGAGAGGGGGAAGCGAATTTTTAGATTTTTGTATGAAAATTAAAATATTGTAAATATTATAATTTTATAAAAGAGGCGGCGGCATGGCGGGGAATCAAAAAAATAAAAATAAAAATATTATGATACAG
>CAJOFP010000008.1 GCA_905233795.1 uncultured Oscillibacter sp.
GATTTCGTCTCTGGAACTGCGGCCCCGACGCTATGCCGCGAGGGATGAAATCTCGCTGTTATTGCCTTTGCGTCAAGCGCTGGGGATCGCGGGCGTACAGGCGGAAATTTCTCTCGGCTATCTGGATACCGGGTCTTCAAGATTAAATATTCAATGGCTGGCGGGAAAATAAAAAATTATAAAAATATAAAAAATTTATGAAATTTATAAATTTCTGGGCGGTGGTTGCGACGGAGCGTTCCCGGCTGAAAATGATTTTAATTTTTATTCTGGCTTTAACGGATTTATTTCTCGCGGCGCATTGGATCGGCCTGCGCGCGCGGGAGCGGAACGCGCTCAGACGCGTGGAGGATCGTTTGACGGCTTTATATCGGGCGGACGGGATTTTATTATCCCGTTCGGTCATCGCGCAAATTTCAAAAAACGCAAATCAGACGCCGTTATCCGGGATAAAATTATCACGGGACACGGAACAGGAAATCTCGGCGGCGGTGTTTTTTCTGGGACGGGATACGGAATTGATACAGAGCGGCGATACGCGCGGTTATATCGCGTCTGACGGCGAAAGCGTGGCGCGGTTCTATCCCGGCGGGGGCTTTACGGTCACGGGATTAAATATTGAGAAAAACGCGGAGGCGATCTGCCGGGAATTTTGTCAGGCGCACGGATACGAGCCGCCGGATAAATTTGATCTGGATGACGGCGTTCTGCCCGCCACGGCGATTTATCAGGATTTGCCGGTTTATAACTGTCAATTATATTTTTCTTTCAAAGACGGCGTTTTAAGTGAAGTATTGGGGACTTTACTGCCCCGTATGGAAATCAATTCGGATTCGGGTTCGGCGGCGGGTTTGAGCGCGGCGTGAAAAATATAACCGGCGTGGAGGCCCGCTGGAGCTATGAGAGCGACGGGACGGAGACGGCGGATTTAATTCCGGCGTGGCGGATTGTCACGGACGCGGGGGATTATTATATCAATCGGGACACAGGCCGGATTTCGAGCGGATAAAAACGCGGCATACGCTTGAACTACGCTTGAAAAGTGATGACAATTTGTCAATTTGCACGAAAATTCCGGTAACAAAGATGACAAATTGAAACAATTACGAATTTTTTTTAAATATTCGCCGGAAAGATTTGCAATTTCGATTTTGTTGTGGTATGCTGATTCCGCCATGTACAGAGAACAGAGAACAGGCGAACCGCGCACAGGCAAGGATAGGCGCTTTCCGGATGGGCTTTTTGTCATGAAAGCGCGTGCAATCAACGCGTCACGAGAGAGAAAAAGCGGACGCCCATGGTCGAACTGTGAACTGCCAGAGGCCATTTATGATATTATATAATATAAAATAATAAAAAATTATAATAAATAAATATTATATAATATTATATACTATAATTGAAGAGAGGGTCAGAGTTTTGACGAAATACATTATAGAGGGCGGACGGCCCCTGTTCGGAGAAGTGGAAATCAGCGGGGCCAAAAACGCGGCTGTCGCCATTATTCCCGCCGCGCTGCTGACGCGCGGCGTGTGCCGCATTGAAAACGTACCCCAAATTTCAGATGTCACGCTCTTATTGCAAATCCTCGAACAATTAGGCGCGTCCATTCGGGTATTAAACCGGCATACGGTTGAAATCGACTGTACCCGTATCCGGTCCGCGAGGACGAATTATGACCTGTGCCAGAAAATCCGGGCGTCGTATTATTTAATCGGCGCGCTGCTGGGCCGATTCGGAGAAGCGGAAGTCGCCATGCCGGGCGGGTGCTGGTTCGGCGGCGTGCGGCCGATTGACCAGCATGTCAAGGGCTTTACGGCTTTGGGCGCGGGCGTGACTGTTGAAGGCGGCTTTATCCGCGCGAGAGCGTCGGGAGGCAGACTGAAAGGCGCGAATATTTATTTCGATGTCGTATCCGTCGGCGCGACAATGAACGTCATGATGGCCGCCGTGACCGCCGAGGGCGTGACTGTAATCGAAAACGCGGCGAAAGAGCCGCATATTGTCGATCTGGCGAATTTTTTAAATTCCATGGGCGCCAATATCCGGGGCGCGGGTACGGATACGATTAAGATTCAGGGCGTATCGCGTCTGACCGGCGGAACTTACGCGATTATCCCGGATCAGATCGAGGCCGGGACTTATATGGCCGCCGTCGCCGCCGCCGGGGGACAGGTATTGATTAAAAATATTATTCCCAAGCATATGGATTGCATCACGGCGAAATTGCGCGAAATGGGCGTGGAAGTGGACGAACACGAAGACACGCTTTTAGTCCGCCGGACGGGTTCTTTAAGAAAAACGAATGTAAAAACGCTTCCGTATCCGGGTTTCCCGACCGATATGCAGCCGCAGATCACAACGGTTCTGACGCTTGCGAAAGGGACTTCGCTTGTAACGGAGGGCGTCTGGAACGGGCGTTATCGCTATGTGGACGAATTAAACCGAATGGGCGCGTCGATCCAAGTGGAGGACAAGACCGCCGTGGTAGAGGGCGTGGAGCATTTGACGGGCGCGCCTATCAAGGCGTATGACTTGCGGGCGGGGGCCGCTATGGTGATCGCCGCGCTTGCCGCGTGGGGCGAAAGCGAGATTACAGGCGTGCAGTATATCGAACGCGGTTATGAGGCGATTGTGGATAAACTGCGCCGGATCGGGGCCGATATTCGCGCCGTATACGAGCCGGACGCCGTGATTGAACGTATCGGATAAAAAATATAAAAAATATAAAAAAATAATATTAAAAAATATAATAAATTATGCGAAAAATTACGGTTTTGTGCGTGGGACGGCTGAAAGAGAAATTTTATATCGACGCGGCGGCGGAATATGTCAAACGCCTTTCGCGTTTCTGTGATTTGAAAATTTTAGAAATCCCGGAAAGCCGTCCGCCCGTTCATCCGTCCCCCGCGCAAATCGAGACGGCGTTATTAAAAGAAAGCGTAATTTTAAAATCAAAATTCCCGGCGGACGCGTATATTATATCGCTTTGTATAGAAGGCAAAGCGTTGTCCAGCGTCGATTTCGCGGCGAAATTACTGGAGACTTCCGCACGGCCTTTATTATTCATCATCGGCGGCTCTTACGGACTGCATGAAAGCATAAAAAATTTGTCGGATTTAAAACTTTCCATGTCGGATATGACATTTCCCCATCATCTGGCCCGCGTCATGGCGCTTGAACAGATTTACCGGGCCTGTCAAATCAATTCCGGCGGCGAATATCATAAATAAATAATTAATTAATTAAAAATATAATTATTTTTATAATTTATAATTTCACATATACGCGTCACAAGCGCGTAAAAATATAAAAAAATATAAATATAAAATTAAGATTTGATTTTATATTTATATATACTTAATATATTATTTAATTATTTAATATATTATTTTTAATATATTTTTTCAGATTTCAATTTCCGCCGGGTGGGAGATCAAATAAAACCGGCGGGAATCGAATAGGGGATTGCGATTGCAAGGCGAGGGAGAACGCCGTAAAATCCCAATTCCCCCGGTCTGCGCGGGAGAAAATTCACAGATTGCGCCCGGAAATCGAGTGAAGAACTATTCCGCGTATCCCGAACACATACAGAAAGGAGGGGCGGCGCATATGGAGCGATATAGCATTTTTAAGGCGTTTATCCGCTTCCTCCTGAATGATTTGCAAAAAGCGGCGAATGAACGCGATGAGGAAAAACGAACCGCGAAACTGCAGGAAATCATTCGGAATTTAAATCTTGTTTTAGAGGACTCTTGACTGTAAACCGGGCATTACAGCGGCATATCGGAACAGGCGGGAGGGATTCGGCATGGAAAATCGGGATCGCCGTTTATTGTCTGACAGCGGCGGATTCCCGTTTGACAGGATTCCGCATCCGGGCGCGGGACGTGTCAAAACGGCGATGATCGGCGCGACGTTTATCATGCTTGTTCTGATCGCCGCGCTTGCCTGTCGGATTTATATAAAAGACCGGGCATATAAGCAATGGGCGGAAGAGTATAATCAAAATCTGCGTATGGCCCGTCTGACGGAGACACGGGATTCAGACGGGGATTCGGCGCGGGAAAACAATCAAAATCTGACGCCGGATATGTCGGACACGGATAGATTTATAAATTTACACGGATTTTATGAAAAATTATCAAACGGAGCCGACATAAAAATTTTAATCATCGGCAATGACACCGGCGCGGGAATGGGCGCGAGTTCGCCCGACTCGGCTTGGATTGCGGTTTTTAATCGTATGCTATCGCAAAATTACGGGTCGGATATTGAGATTTTAAATATCTCTATGCCCGGAAATTCGCCTTACGCCGGTTTGGTTCGAAGCGCGGCGGCGCTGTCCGGGGATATGAACGGGGATAATTTAAATAATTTAAATTCGCCGTCGGAAGATATAAACGCGCCGGATAATTTAAATAATTTAAATTATTCTGGCTATGATTTGGCGGTTTTGTGTTACGCCCCGGATGAAAATATGGATTTGTTTCCCGCCTGTTATGAGGCTTTAATTCGATTATTCCGGCGTCAGGCGCCTGAATGCGATTTATTGATTTTATTAGATACCGTCGGGCGTGAAAATAATAATAATTTAAAAATTTTACGCGAAATCGCGGATGTTTACGGGATTCCCGCGGCGGATATGTGGGAACTGTTAAGCGGCGATGATTATATAGGCTATCAAAATCTGACGCTTCAGGACAGCGATTTTTATTTAAACGATTGGGGTCACGCGATTTACGCGAGAATCCTGCGCGATTTGATTCAAAAAACGCTTGAAAATCATAATCTTGATTATAAAAATATAATTTCCCCCGTGACGCCGGGCGCGTCGGAATTTGAAAATATTATATATTACGGCGCGGACGCGTTCACGCGGGACGGGAGCGGTTTTGTATTGGAATTAGACGCGCCGGTATCGGGGCGAGTCGGATTTTACGCGGTTCGCGTCCCCGGCTTGAACGGCTGGCAGGTCTACGGCGATGAAAATCTGATGGCGGGTCGTGAATTTTACTGGGAAAGCGAACCGGGAGAGCATATTTCTTTGCTTGAAAATGATCAGATTGTCACGGCGGAAAATAAAATAAGCGTATTATTTTATGATAATGATTTCAGTCCCGCCGCCGGAGATAATTTTCTTGGCGTATGCTTTACACGGGGGCCGGATTTGTGATATAATATAAAATAATATAATTATTTTAATATTTTATAATAAATTTAATAAATTTATAATAAGAGTTTCAGAATAATAATTATATATTGGAGGATTCAGCGATGGATTTCATGAAAGAGTACGAGAAGTGGCTGGCAAGCCCGGCGCTGTCGGCGGAGGAACACGCGGAACTGGAGGCCATTCGGAACGATCCGAAAGAAATTGAATCCAGATTCTATGGCCCGTTGGAGTTTGGCACCGCCGGACTGCGCGGAACCATGTACACCGGACTGCATAACATGAACGTCCATGTCGTCCGCTGGGCTACGCAGGGTTTCGCGGATATTATCGTGAAAGAGGGCGAAGAGGGCAAACGCCGGGGCGTGGCGATCTGTATGGACTGCCGCAATCACTCGATGGAATACGCGATTGCCGCGGCTGAAGTATGCGCCGCCAACGGCATTCATGTGCGCCTGTTCGAGTCTCTGCGTCCCACGCCGGAATTAAGTTTCGCCGTCCGGGAATATCACTGTCAGGCGGGCATTAATATCACGGCGAGCCATAACCCGAAAGAATACAACGGCTATAAAGTCTATTGGCAAGACGGCGCGCAGCTTCCCCCGGTTCACGCCGACGCGATTTCGTCGCGGCTGGAAGAAATTGATATTTTCAATGATATTAAAACCATGCCGTATTATGAAGCCGTCCGCGCCGGATTGATTGATCGTCTGGGCGTGGAAACGGACGAAAAATTCCTGAAAAACGTCATGGATCAGGTCAATGATTATAATACCGTCAAGAAAGTCGCGGAGAAATTCAAAGTCGTTTATACGCCGTTCCACGGGACGGGGCATAAATTAATCCCGGAGGCTTTATATCGTCTGGGCATTAAAAATTTATTCTGCGAACCGGAACAGATGAAAATCGACGGCAATTTCCCGACGGTCAAATCGCCCAACCCGGAAAATCCGGAGGGATTCGCGCTTGCCGTCGAACTGGCTAAAAAAGAGGGCGCCGATTTTATTATCGGGTCCGACCCGGACGCGGATCGGCTGGGCTTAATGGTCAAGACGAAATCCGGCGATTTTCAGGTTTTAAGCGGCAATCAGATCGGCGTTTTATTGCTGGATTATATGATCGGCGCTTTGAATCGTTCCGGGAAAATGCCGAAAAATCCCGTCGCGCTGAAAAGCATCGTTTCCACGGAAATGGCGCGGAAAGTCGCGGAAGTCAACGGCTTACAGTGCTTTGACACGTTCACGGGCTTCAAATTCTTGGCCGAGAAAAAAGACAAACTTGAAAAGACCGGCGAAGGCAATGTGATCATGTCGTTTGAGGAAAGCAACGGCTATATGATCGGCGGATACTGCCGCGATAAAGATTCTATCGGCGCGGCGATGATGGTCGCCGAGATGGCGGCTTGGTTCTATGATCAGGGCAAGACGCTGGCCGACGCGATGGACGAGTTATACGCCAAATACGGCTATTTCTCCGAGCATACTTATAATTTAGTCATGCCCGGATTGGACGGCCTGAAAGACATGGCGGAATTAATGCGTAAATTGCGCGAGGAACCCCCGGCTGAGATTTCCGGCGTAACAGTCGTCACGCGCAAAGATTATAAAGACGGTTCTCAGGTCAATACCGCCACGGGCGAGAAATCCGGTATGGAACTGTCCGGCTCGAATGTTCTGCGCTTTGAGATGGCCGACGGAACGTCCGTGATTGTCCGTCCCTCCGGCACGGAACCCAAAATCAAAGTCTATGTTTTGGCGCAGGGCAAGGACGCCGCCGAGGCGAAAGCCAATAACGAACGCTATGGAAAATGGGTCGCGGGTCTCCAGAAATAATAATATAAAATCATAATATTTATATTATTTTCGGGCTTGAAAATATAAAATATAAAAATTTAAAATTTAAAATAAAAAGACGACGGCGGCGTGATTTACGCCGCCGCTTGTCTGTTAGGAGAAAGCATGAATTTTAAAAAATATATTAAAAAATATATAAAATATTATATTTTCGCGCTTGTTATCGCGTTATATATTATCATGCCGATTTTACCGGCGCGGAGCGCGGATTTATTATCCAACAACGCGCCTGACGCGCCGTTGATACGGGTCGGCGACGCCGACGCCAAACCCGGCGAAAAAATTAATATTAATATTTCTCTTGAAAATAATCCGGGATTCATTTCCATGATCTTGCATGTAGTTTATGACCGGTCCGTTTTGACGCTGACAAATGTGAAAGACACAGGCGCGTTAGGCGGAACGGAACAAAATCCTGATTTTGATTTATATCCTTATATTTTAAGCTGGGGCGTTGATACGCGGTCGGAAAATTATACAGGCAATGATATTTTGGCCGCGCTGGAATTTGAAATTAAGCCGGATGCCCCGGCGGGCGATTATACCGTTTCCGTCTGGTATAACGAGAGCGCGGACGAGATTTTAAATTTAAATTTAAAGCCGGTAAAATTCGAGATTCAAAACGGGACGATACATACGGGCGAATCCCCGGAGACAGTGAATCCCGCGATTACGGGCATTACGCGCCGGAGTGACGGAATTGAAATCGCTGTAAACGGGATTCCACAATCCGGCGGGAAAATTTTCTGCGCGGTATACGACAGGCAGGGACGTTTATCGGCGTTGTCAAGCGGGAATTTATCATCCGGGCGCGGGATTTATAGCTTTTCGCCGGGCGGCGCGGTTGACGGATTTATAAAAGCCTTTCTCACGGATTTCAACGGCGTCCCGCTGTGCGAATCGCGCCGGGGATAATTTATAAAAAAATTTATAAATAAAAAAAATAAAAGCCTACAATTATAAAAAATTAAAGGCTTTTATTTTTTTATTAATTTAAATAATAATTTTTAATAATATAATTTTAATAATTTTAATTCATCTGGCGGCGGCGCGATAAATTCATTGTGCCGTCCTGCATTTCGGAAATCGTATCCAGACTTTTTCCCGTTCCCAGCGCCACACAGGAAATAGCGTCCTCGGCGACATAAGTTTTAATCCCTGTCCGGGCCGCGATTAACTTGTCAAATCCAGATACCAGACTGCCGCCGCCCGTCATGACAATGCCGTTCGCCGATATATCCGCCACCAGTTCCGGCGGCGTGCGTTCTAAAACCGCGTGAATGGCCTCTAAAATCCGTTCGACAGGTTCCTCAAAAGCGTCCATCATTTCCGTCGAACTGACCGTCACGGACTTGGGAAGTCCCGTCAGCATACAGCGGCCTTTGACCGACATGTTTTCTTCTTCGTCTTTCGGGAATACGCAGCCGATCTGTTTTTTCATTTCTTCCGCCGTGCGTTCGCCGACCAATAAATTATGGCTCCGGCGCATATATTTCACAACCGCTTCGTTTAACTGATCGCCCGCGATTTTAATCGACGCCGATTCCACAACGCCATTGAGCGAAATCACGGCTATATCCGCCGTCCCGCCGCCAATGTCAACCACCATATGACCGTCGGCGCGGGTAATATCAATCCCGGCGCCGATGGCCGCCGCGACCGGTTCTTCTATTAAATATACTTTCCGCGCCCCGGCCTGAATACCGGCGTCAATCACGGCGCGTTCCTCCACTTCCGTAATCCCCGACGGTACGCAGATAATCACGCGGGGACGGAACAGGAAAAATCCCGATACTTTATGAATAAATTCCCGGAGCATTCTCTCCGTCATATCATAATCCGAGATGACGCCCTCACGCAAAGGCCGAATCGCCACGATATTGCCCGGCGTGCGGCCTAACATCTCCTGCGCCTCCGCGCCGACTTTTAATAATTTGCCCGTGTTCCGATCCAGCGCGACCACGGACGGTTCATTTAATACAATCCCCTTGCCCTTTACATATACCAATACTGAAGCCGTGCCCAGATCAATTCCAATATCTTTCGCCATAGTTCCACCTCATCCATGATCCTTTTCACCGGATATATATTTTTATATTTATTTATAAATTTATTTATATAATATAAATATTTATATCTCCCGCGCCCTGTACGGCGGCGCGGCTTTACTTCGATTTTTTATTATACAGGCGGAACTATGGGAATGCAACCCTGAATTGGTAACAATTCACATACAAAATGTCATAATTCAATCGCCGTTCAATCGATATGATTCATTTTAATACAATTTTTAATATAATTTAATATAATAATTTTTAATATAATATTTATAATATAAAAAATATAAAATTATACAAAATTCTCAACCCGCGAACGCAATCACCGCCGCGCATACGAATTGCGCGCCGTTTTCCAGCAATACGCGGCGGGCCTCTCTCAATGTCGCGCCGGTTGTGCGAATATCGTCGATTAATAAAATACGCCGTCCGGCGATTTTCGCGTTTTCCATTGGCGCGTATACGCCCCGGACATTTAATTCCCGTAATTCCGGTTTTTCGCCCGGCAATATCGACTGCGCCGGATTGTCTTTTACTTTTTTCAATAAACGCTCCGGTTTAATATCCCAGACGCGGCAGGCGCTTTCGGCCAATAATTTAGCCTGATCATATCCGCGTTTTGATTCGCGTTCCGCGCTGACCGGCGTCCAAGTGACGCAGTCAAATTCACCGGATAAACATTCCGCCGCGCATTGCGCCAAAATCATGCCCAACGGCTCCGCAATATCAATCGCGCCCTCGAATTTCAGACGCAATAACGCGTATCGAACCGCGTCCTGATAGCGCAACGCGCCGACGCATAAAAAATTATTTTCCACAATCCGGCGTTTTGACTCGTCCAGCCACGGGAGATGATTCTCACATGACGCGCAAATCCCCGGATGATTTAATATCTTCCGGCAAAACGGACATTTCGGCGGGAAAATTAAATTTAATATCAAATTCCCCGCGTCTTTTAAATTTAAAATAATATCTATAATTTTAATATCCCCGAATCATTGCCCAGCGTCGCCAATAAAATTTTCGTATTGCGGCAGGCATGGAATACGCTCAAGTGAAATCCCTCTTCCAGTTCGCTTAATAAAATCAAGCCCGCTTTCGATACCCCGCCGCCAATCAGGACAGCCTCAGGATTGACGATATTGCAGACAGTCCCGATTGCCGATCCCAAAATGGTACAGACTTCATGAACCACTTTTCCGGCGAACGCGTCCCCGGCTTTCGCGTCGTCAAATACGTCTTTCGCCGTCAGATTCTCATGATGACGCAAAGCCGTTTCTTTCTTCGCGTTCTCCCATTTTTTATCTTTCTCTTCAGGACTTTTTTCCTGTAATCTCAATTTCGCCATGCGTACTATGCCGGTCGCGGACGCGTACTGCTCCAGACAGCCTTTATTGCCGCAACTGCAAGGCAATATCTCATCGGGATTCACGCGAATATGTCCCATTTCGCCCGCCGCGCCGTTAAAACCGTTTAATATTTTCCCGTCCACAATCACGCCGCCGCCGACGCCGGTTCCCAGCGTTACCATGATAATACTCGAATAACCTTTGCCGGCGCCCATCCAAGCCTCGCCCAGCGCGGCTATATTGGCGTCATTGGCGACGCGAACCGGCAACCCGGTCAAATCCGCCAAATCCCCGCGCACGTCCACAACGCCCCAGCCCAGATTGACACAGCGATTCACAACGCCGTTATTGTCCACCGCGCCGGGTACGCCGATACCGACGCCCCATATATCGGCTTTTTTTAATCCGCGTTCCGCCGTCTTTTTCCGGATCGCGTCCGAAATATCCGACAGGATATATTTCCCGTCGTCCTCCCGATTGGTCGGGATTTCCCACTTGTCCAAAAGCGTCCCGTCCGTCTCGAACAGTCCAAGTTTACAAGTCGTTCCGCCCAGATCCACGCCATAGCCGTATCGTTTCATGCGGTTTCCCTCCATTGACGAGATTTTATTTTTATTTTTTACGCGTTCTTTCACGCGATTTTCCCGGCGGTTCGGATTTCCTCTTTATTTCTCCTTTTCCGTATACCTATTTAAATATACATTTAAATATAACATCCATTATTTTTTATTATATCATCCTTTTCCAAAAACGCAACCGAAAACGCCGATATTTAATACAAAATATAAAATATAAAATCCCCCGGTCATGATCGGGGGATTGGTTACAAATCAGTAACAAAAATAACAAATTATTACAGTTGTAAATTTTTCTAAAAATTTTCTGAAAAGCGCTTGCGTTTGATTTCCAAATATGTTAGTATACAAGCACGAAACATAAAGAGCGGTAGGCGACAGGTGGAACCAACACCCGTATGCCCTACGCCGAGTATCACACTTGCTCAACGCACTGGAGCGCAATCTCCAGACCGCGGGGCTATTATACCCATACGTTTATCTTGTTCGCAACCGGGTGAAGTTACTCAAATCATTTTCTTTGGTGGATTGGGGAAAATGAAAAGAGCGGCGATAAATATATAAATATTAAGTATAAATCCGGGCAAGCGTAAAATGA
>CAJOFP010000009.1:0-3881 GCA_905233795.1 uncultured Oscillibacter sp.
ATTTCGCGGCGTTTTTGAACGCGTTGAAAGGCGAAGACGCGCCGGTATTCGCGGGCGGCGACGGTTCGGCGGAAAGTCCGTGGCTGATCGAGACGCCGGAGCAATTAGCGCAAATTTCACGGGATTTGTCGGCAAGTTATCAATTAAAATCAGATATTGATTTAAAAAATATAAACAGTTGGACGCCCATAGGGGAATTTATCCCGATGGGAGAAGAGGGCGAAGAGGCGGAACTGCCCAAAGCCGAAAACGCTTTCACGGGAAAATTTGACGGCGCCGGGCATAAGATTTCAAATTTAGTGATTGACAAGCCCGACGGATACGCGCTGGGACTGTTCGGCTGTACGTCAGGCGCGGAAATAAATAATTTAAATCTTGAAAACGCGACGGTTGACGGCTGTATGATGATCGGCGCGGTCGTCGGATATGGTTATGATTCTAAATTATATAATATTAAATTAACGGGAGAAAATAAAATCACGGGTCATAATCAGGATGAGCCGGGTAATTCGGACATGATCGGCGGTATAATCGGCGCGGGCATGGATAGCGTGATAGATTCCTGCGCGGCGAACGCGGAAATTATCATGCCGGATAATTCCAGTAACGCCGGAATTTTGGGCGGCGGCTTGGAAGTCACGTCTGTTTTGAACGGTTCCGCGTCGGGAAGTATCACGGCGGGCGATGATTGTTACGGTCTGGGCGGCGTCTCCGGCTGCGGTTTTGGATCCAAGAATTTCACGAACTGCAAGGCGGAAAATATTAAAATCACAGCCGGGAAAAACGCGTATTTAATCGGCGGCGTGACCGGTTACGCCGGAGGTTATGAGGACGCGCAATATGAAACCGCCGTCACGGAATTGAATGACTGTACGGCGAAAGATATTGAAATAATCTTGGGCGAAAATTATTCCGGCGTGGGTGAGATTGTCGGCGGCGGATTCTATTTCGACGAAACGGCGGAAACATACGGCGCGCCGTATGACAAGCCGACGGTTTATCATTTAACAAATTGCAAGTCAAGCGGCGTCACGCTGAACGGCGAGGCGCTTGGCGAAGATGATATTGTTTACACGGACGGCGTTTATCAGGGTACGGCGTTCGGGTATCTGTCGGATATTACGGTAGCTGTCACGATTGAGAACGGCGAAATTAAAAATATAGAAGTCATATCAAACAGCGAGTCGCCGCAATTTTTTGAGATGGCGTCGGCGGTTATGCCGGTTATGATAGAGCGTCAGACGGCGGATGTGGACACGATCACGCACGCGACGTATAGCAGCACGGGCATCATCAACGCGGTCAAACAGGCGTTGGAACGGGCGGCGAATCCCAATGCCGAAGATTACACGACGCCGCAAGCTGAATGGTTCGCGGGCGGAACCGGTACGGAAGAAAATCCGTTTTTGATTCAAACGAAAGACCAGCTTATGAAATTAAGCGAAAGCGTTAATGATATAATAGATTATAATAATTATTATATTAAACTGGACGCGGATTTGGATTTGTCCGGGTCCAACTGGCGGACAATCGGCGGCGGCGTTTATGAGTTTAACGGCGTATTCGACGGCGCGGGTCATGTGATTTCCGGTTTGACGCTGGGGACGGACGAGACGCCATATATATTAAACGCTTCTGTCAGAACAATCGGCTTATTCGGAATTTTAGGCCCGGACGCGGTTGTGAAAGATTTAAATATAAAAGACGTTCAGGCGAATGTCCAAAGCGACGGACAGATTCGATTGGGCGCGATTGCCGGACACGCCAACGGAGACGAAGACGCTCACGGCGGGGCGATAATTAATAATTGCTCTGTGCGCGGCGGATATTTAAAGGCCGAGACGCAGGATACCGGCAACAGTTTTGTCGGCGGCGTAACCGGTTATCTCACGGGCGGCGCGATTATCAATTCCATGACGGATGTGGAAATCACTTCCACGACAAAATACTGGTACGCCGAGGCGGGCGGAATCAGCGGAATTAACAACGCCGGTCTGGTTGCGAACTGTTACGCGCTGGGAATTTCAACCGGCAATGACGGCGGCGGCGTTGACACGGATGTCGCGGCGAGCGTTCTTGTCGGAATGCAGATGGGCGATCTGGTGAATTGCTACGCCGACGGCGATATTTACGCGAATGAGGCGTCGAAATACAGCGGCGCGGTATCCGGTTGGATTACGGACGGACGCAGTTATAACAGCTGGTATAATATAAACGGCGTTCTGGAATTGGGCGGCGTAAAAGAAGCTATGAAAGCCTACGGCGCGAAAGACGATCCCGCAATGGATTATGACGGGTTATATTATATCAATAATATGGCGCGTGAGTTGAACGGTTTTGATAATAATCAAAAAGCGGATGTCGCGGAGAGTTTAAACGCGAATTTCGCCGCGTTCCCGATTGATATTGCCGTTTATGGCGTGGGAAATCAGGACTTGCGCGAATGGGAATATGACAGCGCGTCGGATGAAATCATTTTCGCGGATAAAACGGCTGATATAAATTATATTATGCCGGAGGAAGAGAATGTCCCGCAGGTATATCAGCCCATGAAAGACGGCGTCTGGTACGGACGCGATCCGGACAAGACAACGATTGTCGAAATTCATGTGAAAGACGATGAGATTATAAATATTGATGTTTTACAGGGCGAGAAATCCGGCGATGATTATGACGCGGCGTTGAAAAAGGCGACGCAAAAAGCCATTTACGGCGATATGACGGATTATAATTCGACGGATACGAGCGCGCTTCAGGGTTCCGGTACGGAAAAAGACCCGTATTTAATATCAAGCGCGGACGATTTGAGATTGATCGCCGAGGCGATTAATGAAGATCAATCATGGGAGGGCGCGTATTTCTTACAGACGGATAATATTGACGTATCGGATCAGGAATGGCTGCCTATCGGATGGGCGATTCAGGGCTATTATCGCAGCCGCTGGACACAGTTCTGTGAATATCCGTTCCAAGGCAATTACGACGGCGGAGGATTTGTAATCACCGGCGTTCGTATCGGCGAACCGGGGAAACCCACGGCGGATAATCGCAAAGCCTATACAGCCGGATTCTTCGGCGTCACACGCGGAACGGTCACGGACAATTACGCGATTCAGGACAACGCCCGTCTGGTGAATATTAAAAATTTAAACTTGCGTGATATAGCGATTTATTCGCAATCGCATAGTAACAACTACGCCGGAGGCTTAATCGCCGAACCGGCCAGCGGATTTAAAATCGATCATTGTAGCATTACGGGCGTTATCAACGCCTCGGCGGAAGTCGGCGTGATTTACGCCGGAGGTCTGATGGGTTACGCGCTTCGCGGCGGACTGGTCACAAACACATGGACGGATATAAATATTACGGCGTCGTCCAGTCGTGACAGCGACGGCGGGAACGTGTACGCCGGGGGATTGTACGGCTATGACAACCGCGTGACGACGGTCAACGCCTACGCGCTTGGAAATATCACCGGCGACGGTAAAGAAAACGGCGTCATGATCGGCGGGATTTCCGGCATGAACGGCGGCGCGCATTATAACACTTACGCGACAGGTAGCGTCACGGCTTTGAATCAGACGGATTATATAGGCGGTCTGGACGGCTGGCTCCCCGCAATCGGCGCGGATTATCACGGATATTACAACAGCGACGCGGATCAGATTGTCAACGGCGGCGCGACAGACAGTAAAAAATCAATCGGCGTATCGAGTCAGGCGGAGGCGCGGGATCATACGGAAGCCAAATCTAAATCGCAAATGCAAAGCGCGGATTTCGCGGAAATTTTAAACGCGAATTTAAAGAATATTTCAGACGAAATTCCCGTCATGCAGGACGCCATCGGTTATCACCCCTTGCACACGGTCTATTACACGGGC
>CAJOFP010000009.1:3977-12985 GCA_905233795.1 uncultured Oscillibacter sp.
CGCCCACGCCCGCAAGCCCTCCCAAAACTCCACAGGGCTGTTATGTGGCGACATCCGTATACGGTTCTTACGATTGCTCTGAAGTCTGGACGCTCCGCCGATTCCGTGACGGCGTACTTGCCAAAACATGGTATGGCAGACTGTTCATCCGCGCTTATTACGCAGTCAGCCCCACAGCGGTTCAGCTCTTTGGCGATACGGACTGGTTCCGGGATTTCTGGCGCGTAAAACTGGATTCTCTCGTCTCCGATCTGCGGGAAAACGGATTTGAATCCACGCCCTATCAGGATAAATCTTGGTAATTCGTTAATCTCAAGCATATATTTTATAATAAAATAATCGCAAGGGGTCGTTCCAAACAGGAAGCCGACCCCTTGCGGGGTTTATTATAGCAATTTTCATGTCGAAATAGCTAAATTTTATATTCATTTTTAGGCGAACTTTACAAAAATTTTCTTAGTATAACTCCGCTCTTGATTGCTTTAGGAAAATATGATATAAAATTTATAAACATAAATTATTTTATCTAAGCGAAAAGACCGGAATTTTGAAATAACGGCGCCGCGCCTGTAAAGGAGAATTGTCATGGAAACGCGTGTGGCGGTCATTGGCGTGATTGTGGAAGACCCGTCCTCGGTTGAAGGATTAAACCGCGTTTTTCATGAGTACGCGGACGCGATTATCGGCAGAATGGGGATTCCTTACCGGAAACGGGGAATTAATATTATCAGCGTCGCTGTGGACGCGTCTCAGGATATAATCAACGCCCTGTCCGGCAAAATCGGACGTATCCCCGGCGTAACGGCAAAGACCGCCTATTCCAGTTACGTTTTCCCGGAGGAATTATGACAGACGCGGCGACACGGGATATTGTCTCCCGGCTGGAAAGGCGGCGGGATTTGCCGGATGAAGAACTGTTGGATTTGATTGCGAACCCGGCGCCGGAACTGGCGGAAGAACTGGCGGAACGGGCAGGAGCCGTCCGGGAACGGATATACGGAAACGCGGTTTATCTCCGGGGTTTGATTGAGTTCACGAATTATTGCGAAAATAATTGCTTTTACTGCGGTATCCGGCGGGGCAATCAAAATATAGAACGCTACCGGCTGACGGAAGAGCGAATTTTATCCTGTACGGATCGGGGATACGCCTTGGGATTTCGGACTTTTGTCTTGCAGGGAGGCGAGGACCCCGGATTCCCGGATGAACGGCTGTGCGAGTTAGTGCGGACTATCCGTGAACGGCATTCGGATTGCGCCGTCACTCTCTCCGTGGGGGAGCGGGAGCGGGAAAGCTATGAGGCGTTTTATCGCGCCGGAGCCGAAAGATATTTGCTTCGACATGAAACGGCCTGCCCGGCGCATTATCGAAAATTACATCCCGAATCCATGTCCGCCGAACATCGCTATAACTGTTTAAAAATATTAAAAAATATCGGCTTTCAGGTGGGCGCGGGCATGATGATAGGCTCGCCGTATCAGACGCCGGAGGACATTCTGAAAGACCTGCGTTTTCTTCAGGATTTAGAGCCGCATATGGTGGGAATCGGCCCTTTTATCCCGCATAAGGACACGCCTTTTCATGACCGGCCCGCCGGGGGACTGGAATTGACTTTGCGTTTATTAAGTATTCTCAGATTGATGATGCCAAAACTCCTGCTTCCGGCGACGACCGCCTTGGGGACGATTCATCCTACAGGCCGTGAAATGGGACTGCGGGCGGGAGCCAATGTAATAATGCCGAATCTGTCTCCGACAGATGCGCGGGAAAAATATATGCTGTATGATAATAAAATCTGTACCGGGGAAGCGGCGGAAAAATGCTTTCGCTGTTTGGAAGTCCGGGTAAAAAGCGCGGGCTGTTATATATCCGTCAACCGGGGCGACGCGCCGGATTGGACGGCGCGTTGAAATCACAGCGAAATCACGACGATTTAAACCGATTTGAACGACGTACAGGATCAAAAAATGGCCGCAATCTAAAATTATAAAATTTAAATTGAATTTATGAAAGGATAATAAAAAAAGCGACATGTCAAATGAGTTAAGCCGGACGCCGTCGGGGGATCGGATTCATATCGGATTTTTCGGACTGCGCAACGCGGGAAAATCCAGTCTTGTCAACGCCGTGGCGGGACAGGCTTTGTCTATCGTATCGGATATAAAAGGAACGACTACAGATCCAGTGAAAAAGGCTATGGAATTACTGCCGCTTGGTCCGGTTTTATTGATTGACACGCCGGGACTGGATGACGAGGGCGAATTGGGCGCGCTTCGGGTGGAACGGGCTATGGACGCGCTGGAACAGTGCGACGCGGCGGTTCTCGTCGTGGACGGGGCAATCGGTTTTCAACGGCGGGATCGGGATTTTCTGGAACGGTTAAAACGCGAAAATCTGCCGTATTTCATCGCGTACACAAAATCAGACCTGTTTTCCGCGTCTCCGGGAGCGCCGGACGATGTCTGTAATACCTGTAATACGCTTTATGTCAGCGCAAGATCGGGACAGGGAATTGAGGAATTAAAAAAACGGCTTGCGTTATTATGCCAAAAAGAGGAGAGCGGGCGGCGGATTGTCGGCGATTTATTGCAGGCGGGAGACTTGGCGGTTCTTGTGACGCCGATTGACGCGTCCGCCCCGAAAGGACGCTTGATTTTGCCGCAGGTGCAGACTATACGGGATATTCTGGATTCCCGCGCCGCCTGTCTTGTCACTCAGACGGAACAGCTTCCCGGATTGTTAAAAAATCTTTCAAAACCGCCTAAATTAGTGATTACGGACAGTCAGGATTTTTATCAGGTAAAAAATATAATTCCTGAGGAACTGCCGCTGACATCTTTTTCGATTTTAATGGCGCGTTATAAAGGAATTTTGGAGACATGCGCCGCCGGAGCGTCTCGACTTTCCGATCTTCGGGACGGGGACGCGGTATTGATCAGCGAGGGATGTACGCATCATAGACAATGTCAGGATATTGGAACGGTAAAACTCCCCGCGTGGATTCGGAATTTTACCGGAATAAAAAATCCGCGATTTCAATTTACATCCGGGGGAGAGTTCCCACGCGATCTGTCGCCTTACGCGCTTATCATTCATTGCGGGGCCTGTATGCTTGGGGAACGGGAAGCCCGTTCCCGATTACGACGGGCGCGGGAACAGAATATTTCTTTCACAAATTACGGCGTCGCCATCGCCTATATGAACGGCATTTTGGAACGAAGCCTCCGCCCGTTGGGAATGAAAATAAAAAACAAGTCGGAACGGCGGGAAAGCGAAACGGGCGAAATATGAAATTGAATATGCGAAAAATACATGAGATTTTAAAATCATGCTATATTCCCGTCTTGATTTTATTTTTATGGCAAATCGCGTCGGCGTTGGAAATCTGGAACGCTTATCTTCTGCCGCCGCCTTGGAAAGTCGCCCGGACGTTTTGGAATATGCTTCTCCGGGGAGAGATCGCCGTATCCGTCGCCGTCAGTCTGCGGCGGGTATTGATCGGATTTGGAATTTCATTCGCGCTGGCGTTTTTATGCGGACTGGTCGCGGCGTATCTGCCTGATTTCGCGGCGTATTTTCGTCATGTCGGCAATTTTTTCCGAAACGTACCGCCGCTGGCGTTGATTTCCGTTTTTATTCTCTGGTTCGGATTGGGCGAGGCTTCCAAGCTGATGATTATTATTTTGGCCTCGTTCTTTCCTATGGAAATGAATATCGCCAAGGGTTTCGCTTCAGTGGACAGGCGTCTGTTGGAAGTCGGGGAAAGTCTGGGTTTTTCTAAATTTCGAGCTTTTTTATTGATCAGCCTTCCGGCGGCGCGGCAAGATATTTTGATTGGCATGCGGGTCGGGCTGGGTTACAGCTGGCGCGCCTTGATCGGGGCGGAGATGTTCGCCGCCGCCGCCGGATTGGGCTATATGATCGTATTCGCCCAACAAATGTCCCGGTCTGACAAAGTGTTGATTGGGATTTTCTTAATTGGCGGAATCGGCTGTCTGTCCGATTATTTTTTCGCTTTGATTCTTGATAAATTCGGAACGGACGAAAACGGCGCGCGGTCAGCGGACGGGAAAGAGATTGAAAACGGCGCGAAAAGTTCGCGGCGTCCGGACAGTCCGGACAAAGAGAGCGAGGGCGTATGACAGGGGATATTACGCTGAAAAACGTGTGCAAGCGTTTCGATACGAAACGCGGATATTTTGAGATTTTAAAAAATATTAATTTTACTCTTCACGCGCATGAAATCACTGTGTTGTTGGGCAAGAGCGGTTGTGGAAAAACCACGCTTTTACGATTGATCGGCGGATTGGATCGGGATTACAGCGGGGAGATTATATTTTCAAATCCTGAAAAAAATCCTGAAAAAACCGCGATTGTCTTTCAGGAGCCGCGGTTGATGCCGTGGCTGACCGTGGAAAAAAATATCGCCTTCGGATTGAAACGGGGAGAAATCGATCATGAAAAAATACGGGAATTGTTAAGCCTCACGGGATTGACGGCGTTCGCGCATATGAAGCCCGCGCAGCTTTCCGGCGGCATGGAACAGCGGACGGCGCTCGCCCGCGCTTTGGCTGTGGAACCGGGATTTCTTTTGATGGATGAGCCGTTCGCCGCGCTGGATTATTTTACACGCGCTTCTATGCAAAAATCACTGTTGGATATTTGTCGAAAACGGAAACGCGGCGTTTTATTTATTACGCATAGTATTGACGAAGCGTTTGTTCTGGGGGATCGGATCGCCGTCCTCCGGGATAAAGAGATACGGAAAGTCTATCCCCTGACAGAGAATCTGCGCCGGGATTCCGGCGCGCTGGAAAATCTGAAAGCGGATATTCTGGATAATATTTAAAATAAAAAGCAAAAGGAGAGAACAAAATGAAAGCGACGAAAATCATAGCTCTGTCGCTGGCGGTATTGCTGGCGGCGGCGTCCCTGACAGGATGTGGCGGAACTCGGATGAACGGCGACGGCGGCGGGGAAAGTCAAACGGTTGAAGCGTCCGGCGGCGGGGAAAACAAAAACGAAACGGCTGAACCGCAAGCCCACGCGCCGGAGACGATTCATATTACATTTGTATCATCCCCGCTGAATATTCCGTCAATCGTGGAACGCAACCACGGGATTTTCGCGGAAAATTTCGCGGAAATCGGCGTGAAAAATGTGGAATACGCCGATTTGACATCCGGCGCGGATCAGACACAGGCTTTGGCGTCCGGGGATATTCAATTTTTATACTGCGTCGGAGCCACTTCCGTTCTGCTCTCCGCCGCCAACGGCGCGGATATTAAAATTATATCCATGTACAGTCGTTCCCCGGAAGCGTTCTGTCTGTTCTCAGGCGACGACGCGATTCAATCCCCGGAAGATTTGCGCGGAAAAGTCGTCGCCGGACCGCAGGGAACTATTCTGCATGAACTTCTGGCGGCCTATCTCGCCTCCGGCGGTATGACCATTCAGGATGTGGAGTTTGTCAATACATCCATCCCCAACGCGCTGGCGGCCCTCAGCGGCGGAAGCGCGGATTGCGCCCTGCTTGCCGGCGCCGCCGCTTATAACGCCCAAAAAAGCGGGATTCATCTGGTGACAAACGGCGCGGGACTGGTGGAAGCCGCAATCTGTTGCGCCGCGACGCAAAAATTTATAGACGAATATCCGGACATGACCGTGAAATTTTTGGAAGCTCAACAAGATGTACTGGATTATATAGACGCCAATCATACGCAAGCCATAGAGGAAACAGCCGCTTTTCTGGATTTGGACGCCTCCGCCGTGGAGGAAATGGCGGCGTATTATGACTTCTCAATGGAGATTCGGGACAGCGATGTCGCGTCTATGGAATCCACCGCCGCTTTTATGTTAGATTCCGGCATGATTGAAGAGCCTGTAGATGTCGCGGCGCTGGTAATACGGTAACACTGTCGGAGAAGATCAAATTAATGACATGCGCCCCCGCCTAAGAGGCGGGGGCTTCCCGCTCAAGTATCCCACAAGTATCCCAACGGATACAGTTTTCACAGCGTTTTGTTGAAAGACGTGAAATCCGCAATCGTCGGAACCGGAACGAACAGATTCCGCCGGGTATAGCCCATTTTATTTTCCACGTTCCCTTATTTTGTATAATTTCAAATTTTTTCTGATTGCGGGTTGTCATATATATCATAATTGTGATATGATATAAAAAATCGCGTTTGTAAAAGAAAACGCGGCGCGATTCCGGGAGACGATGTCATGAGGTCCAATTTTTTATTTTTACACGATAAATTTCCGGCTCTGGAACGGTTGGGCGTTTTCGCGGAGCGGTACTGTCACAGCGACGCCAATTCCTGCCTGATGAAACTGGGTATGATCGGGGAAACGGTTGTCAATCTGATTTTCTCTTTTGATCGGATTCCAAATCCGTATGACAATACGGCGGCGGTTCGGATTGATACGCTCCTGCGGGATGGATATATTACCCGCGATCTCGCGGACGTGTTTCACCAGCTGCGCAAAAATCGAAATCGGGCGGTACATGAGAATTACGCTTCCGTCAGCGGCGCGAAAACGCTTTTGCAAATGGCTTACGGTCTGTGCGAATGGTTTATGATCACTTACGGCGACTGGAATTACGAACCCCGTCCGTTCGTCATGCCCGCGCCGGAGAGCGTAAGCGCGGAGAATACGCCGTCAACAGCGGAAAAGAAACGGGAAAAAGCGGAAGAGGATAAATTAATACAAACGGCGGTGGAAACGGCGGAAAAATCCCCTGTCGTGTCGGCGGAGGAACGAAAACAGCGGGCGATGAAAGCCGCGAGCCAGCGGGTACGGTCCGAGGCGGAAACGCGTCTGATTATCGACGAACAGTTAAGACTTGTGGGATGGGAGGCGGATTCGGAGAATCTGCGTTACTCAAAAGGCGTCCGACCCGAAAAAGGCCGCGATCTCGCCATAGCGGAATGGCCGACGGATTCCGCGTCGGGAAATCGCGGCGCGGTCGATTACGCCCTTTTCACGGGACTGGATTTGATCGCTGTTATAGAAGCCAAAGCGGAATATATTGATATTCCGTCCGTATTGGATTATCAATGCAAAGATTACGCCCGTTTGATTCGGGACGCGGATAAAATATATCAGCTTGGGACATGGGGAGAATATAAATATAAAATCCCGTTCGTATTCGCCGCCAACGGCAGACCATACGCGGAACAGTTCGAGACAAAATCCGGCGTATGGTTTCAGGATTTGCGCAATCCCGTCAACGCGCCCAAAGCCCTGCGGGGCTGGATTCGTCCAGAGGGACTGCGGGAATTGTTAAACCGTAACGCGGCGGCGGGAGATAAAACGCTGAAAACGATGTCTTACGGGCTTTTAAGCGACCCGGACGGATTGAATTTAAGATATTATCAAGTCAAAGCGATTCAGGAGACGGAAAAAGCGATTGCGCATGGGAAAAACGCGGTTTTGTTGGCGATGGCGACCGGAACCGGGAAAACCCGGACAGTTTTGGGCATGATTTATCGCTTTTTGAAAGCGGAACGGTTTCGGCGGATTTTATTTCTTGTGGACCGGAACGCGCTGGGCGAACAGGCGCAAGACGTATTCAAAGAAGTGAAATTAGAAGATTTAATGACGCTGGATAATATTTATAATATTCAGTCGCTGGTCGAAAAAGGTTTTGAATCGGAAATCCGCGTGCGCGTTTCTACAGTACAGAGCATGGTCAAACGGATTCTCTACCCGGACGGGGAATCGCCTATGCCGTCCGTCACGGATTATGATTTGTTGATTGTGGACGAGGCGCACCGGGGATATATGTTAGACCGGGAAATGGGCGAAGATGAGATTTTATATCGTGATCAGCGGGATTATCAAAGCAAATACCGGGCGGTTCTGTCCTATTTTGACGCGGTAAAAATCGCGCTGACCGCAACTCCCGCGCTTCATACCACGTTGATTTTCGGCGCGCCGATATTTCGTTACACTTACCGGGAAGCCGTCATGGACGGGTATCTTGTGGATCACGATCCGCCGCATGACTTGAAAACCCGTCTGCGTATGGAGGGGATTCACTATCACGCGGGGGATACGCCCGCCGTTTACGATCCGGCGACGGGGGAAATTATCAACGGCGACGCGCTCCCGGATGATTTAAATTTCGGCGTGGAGGATTTCAACCGGAAAGTGATTGCGGATAGTTTCAATCAGACGGTATTGACGGAAATTATGAACGATCTGGACCCGGAACATCCTGAAACACACGGAAAAACGCTGATTTTCGCCGTCAATGACGCCCACGCGGATATGATTGTGAATATATTAAAAAATCTCTGTTCGCAACGGGGGATTTCCACGGAAGCCGTTTTGAAAATTACCGCCAAAGCGGGCGCGGGCGATCCGAAAAAAGCGCGGGAAAAAATCAAGCGTTTTAAAAACGAACGCTTTCCCAGTATCGCCGTTACCGTGGATTTGCTGACAACCGGCATCGACGTGCCGGAAATTACAGCGCTTGTCTTTCTGCGCCGTATTAAATCGCGTATTTTATTTGAACAGATGTTAGGACGGGCAACCAGACTTTGTCCGGAGATTCACAAAACCCATTTTGAAATTTATGACCCGGTAGGCGTTTATGAGGCGCTGGAGCCGTTAAGCAATATGAAACCCGTCGCCGCGAACCCCGGCGCGACGTTCAACCAACTGTTGGACGGTCTCGCCGTCATGGACAAGCCGGAACAAATCGCCAATCAGATTGAACAGATCGCTGCGAAACTGCAAAGAAAAAAGCGTAATCTTGACGCCAGAACGCTGGAACAGTTTAAAAATCTCACAAACGGACAGACCCCGGAACAGTTTATTGAAAGCATTCGACGGAACGCGCCGGAGGACGCGAAACGGAAATTACTGGACAGCGGCGAATTGTTTGACCTGCTGGACGAAAAACGAAAACATTTCGGGTCGCCCGTGATTATATCCGACGAACCTGACGAATTAATCTCCCATGAGCGCGGTTACGGTACGGGAATCAATCCCGA
>CAJOFP010000010.1:0-959 GCA_905233795.1 uncultured Oscillibacter sp.
CCGTGTTTATTTAATAATAATTTTAAATTATTTATATTATTTAAATTCATGATATTAATATTATAATAATTTTGATAATTTAATATTTATTAATATTTTCCCAGATTGGCGGTATCATCGGACGCGCTGACGCCGATATGAAAATCGTTGCCGGGCAGAACGGCGTTTAAAATAATACCGGCAATCGCCGCCAATGAAAGACTGGTTAAAGTCAGGGACGCGCCGAAGATTTGAAATGTCAAGCCGTCCGTGAAGCCCAAGCCGCAGACAAGAATGACAGCGGCGATAATTAAATTACGCGAATTGGTAAAATCGACTTGATTTTCGACGATATTGCGCAGACCAATCGCGGAAATCATGCCGTATAATATAAAACTCACGCCGCCGACGATAGAGGCCGGCATGGAATTGACCAGCGCGGCGAATTTCGGCGAGAAAGATAATATCAAAGCGTATAACGCCGCCAAGCGAATTACGCGGGGATCGTAAACGCGAGAAAGAACCAGAACGCCGGTATTTTCGCCGTAAGTCGTGTTGGACGGGCCGCCGAACAATCCGGCGAGAGAAGTCGCAATGCCGTCGCCGATTAAAGTCCGGTGCAGACCGGGATCGTTGATAAAATTTTCGCCGACAGTCGCGGAAATCGCCGACATATCGCCGATATGTTCCATCATAGAGGCGATAGCGATTGGCGCCATGACAAGAATCGCGGAAATATCGAATTTAGCGAAAGACCCGGAAAAATTCGTGATAAAAGGCTGTAAGCCGATGAAATCCGCGCTTTGTACGGATGAAAAATCTAAAATCGGGACGAGATTCCCGGCGGCGTCGATTGCGTGAAAGCCCATAAGATTAGCGATAATCGCCAATATATAAGACCCGACGACGCCTAATAAAATGGGTATAATTTTAATCATGCCTTTGCCCCAGATATTGGCGATGATAATAATCGCCATAGC
>CAJOFP010000010.1:990-9801 GCA_905233795.1 uncultured Oscillibacter sp.
ATGACTTTATGGACGCCCACGAGTTTAATTACGCCGGCCAGAATGACGTATAATAAGCCGGCGACGACAATCCCGCCGCAGGCGTATTGCAATTTCTCAGACGGCGGCATGGTCGCGTAAATGCCGTTGGACAGATTCGCCATTGTATAAAAGCCGCCGAGAAACGCGAATGACGAACCGAGAAACGCCGGGACTTTCAGGCGCGTGCAGATATGAAAGAATAAAGTGCCGATTCCGGCGAAAAAGAGCGTTGTCTGAATAGAAAGCGGGAGGCCGTAGCCCTGTACGAGAATCGGGACTAATACGGTCGCGCCGAACATGGCGAATAAATGCTGAAGTCCCAAGATCAGCGTTTTGGGGACGCCAAGGGTTCTCACATCCCGGATCGCGGGCGCTTGTTTGTCATTCATAGCGTTTTTCTCCTTCTGTATTTTATAATATTATTTTATAATATTTTATAATTATTAAAATTTAATAAATCTTGACGGACGAATAAACGGCGTAAACAAAGCGAAAGAATTGAATAATTTTTTATAAATTCTAATAAATTATAATAAATTATACGAATAGACGTGATATTTTTATAAATTTTTAAAATATATCATGCGATTGCGCGAATATTGCGCAAAAAAAGTACCGGCGCGGCAGCCGGTAACGAAAAAAATAAAAAATAAGACAAGAAAGAAAATCGCGGCGAAAGTGCAATCAGCGCGAAAAAAATCAGCGTGAAAAATCATGACCGCTTCCCTCCTGTCCGTATTTTTATTGTTTTTATAATTATTTATATATTAATTATATATTAATCATAACGAAGCGCGGCGTCGATTGCAAGAGGCTTTTTATATGACAGCGCGGCGAAAAACGTGAAAATTTTTGTCAAAAGTGACGATTTGATGAAAAATGAAACGGATTATTTTATGAAAATTTTAATCAAGAATCTAACGACGTTTGAACGGTATTTCACAGAGCGCGAATGAGGGCGGGTCTGGGAATTATAAAATCATGGGGAAATTATGGAAATTTGATGGATTTAAATTTCCGTTTTATGGAAAAAAGTAAAAAATTTTTGCGAAATAACGCGAAAAAATAGAAAAAAGACGAGAATTTGTGTTGCGAATCGGGAAAATTTATGGCATGATTATAAAAATTATGAAATAATAGAAATGATAGAAACGGAATGGAAATATATTATTTGAATTGTTTAAATTTGATGGATTGATTGAAAAAATGAAAAGGGCGCGGGACGTATCCCGGCGGAAGGGGAATATGTATGGGGATTTTAAAAGAAAAAAGCGTCGGTCAGAATGGGAGAGGAAAAATCACCGGGCTTTTGATTTTTGCCGCCGCGATAATAATCGCCGTCGCGTTGATTTTCTGGCGGACGCCTGTCGCGGCGCGATTGGGCTATGTCCCGGCGCAATATAAACTTGGGGTTCAGGCGTATGAGCGCGGCGAGTATCAGGAAGCCGTCAAATGGTATAAGCTGGCGGCGGATGGCGGGAATATAGACGCGCAATATAAAATAGGCTTATGTTATGAAACGGGCGCGGGCGTGGAATTGAATAAAAAACAGGCGGCGGAATATTTTGAACTTGCGGCGGATCAAGGGAATATGGACGCGCAATATCGCCTTGGGAGATTTTATCTGGACGGCGACGGCGTGAAACGGGACGAGAAAAAAGCCGTGGAATATTTAAAACTCGCGGCGGATCAGGGGCATATAGACGCGCAATACGCGTTGGCTGTCTGTTACGCGGACGGAATCGGCGCGGAGAAAGATAATATACAGGCTTTGAAATATTTTAAACAGGCGGCGGATCAGGGACATATGGAGGCTGAATACGCGCTGGGGGAGGGTTACGCGTCCGGGCTTTATGATATAGATATGAAACCGGACTGGCGGGAAGCCGTGAAATATTATAAACTGGCGGCGGATCAGGGTTACGCCCCGGCGCAGGATAAAATCGGCCTGTGCTATGAACGCGGCCCCGGCGTGATTGATCTGAAAGAGGCGGTAAGATATTATAAACTGGCGGCGGCGTGGGGCTATGCCCCGGCGCAGGCGCATTTGGGCGCGTGTTATTATAACGGGCGCGGCGTGGAGCGCGACGACGAACAGGCGCTGGAATGGTATAAATTAGCGGCGGAACAGGGCGATCCGGAGGGCGAAAACGGTCTGGGGGATTGCTGGTATTACGGGCGCGGCGTCGGGATTGACCGGGAAGAGGCGTTTAAATTATATAAATTATCGGCGGAGCAGGGCAACCCGGCGGGCATGTATAATCTCGGACGCTGTTATGAAGAGGGGGAAGGCGTGGAAGCGGACGCGCCGGAGGCGTTAAAATGGTACGGATTATCGGCTGAAGCGGGTTACGCGGCGGGCGAGTATCAAATGGGCGAATTTGCGTGGGAAGAAAAAGATTATGAACAGGCGTTTGACTGGTATAACTTGGCGGCGGAGCAAATCTACGCGCCGGCGTTGGATAAACTGGGCGATTGCTATTATAAAGGCCGCGGCGTGGAATTGGATTATTATGAGGCGGCGAGATATTATAAATTAGCGGCGGAACAGGCTTACGCGCCGGGCGAGTATAATTTAGGCGGCTGTTATTATAACGGGCGCGGCGTGGAATCGGATTATCAGGAAGCCGTGAGATATTATAGACTGGCGGCGGATCAGGGCTACGCCCCGGCGCGGAACAGGCTGGGAATTTGCTATGAATACGGAAAAGGCGTGGAGGCGAACCCGGAAGAGGCCGTGAAATATTATAAACTGGCGGCGGATCAGGGTTATGATCAGGCGCAATATAATTACGCGGTTTGCTTGTTAAACGGGATTGGCGTTACGGAAGATCATGAGGCGGCGTTGGAATATTATAAATTAGCGGCGGAACAGGAAAACGCCCCCGCGCAGAACGCGTTGGGAGAGCTGTACCGGGACGGCTTATATGAGACCGGAAATAATAATAACGGCAATGCCGGAAGATTATTACAGGCGAATCCGAAAGAGGCGTTTCACTGGTTTTTGCGTTCGGCGCAAAAGGGTTACGCCCCGGCGCAAAGCAACGTCGGCGAGTGTTTTTATAACGCTTTCGGAACGGAACGGGATTTGAGTAAAGCGGCGGAATGGTTTTTAAAATCGGCGGAGCAGAAAAATATGACGGGGGAATATCAATACGGACGGAGTTTGTTTTTAGGCGCGGGCGTTCGGCGGGATTATCAGGAAGCCGTGAAATATTATAATTTATCGGCGGATCACGGTTACGCCCCGGCGCGGTATAGTTTAGCCGAGTGTTATTATTACGGCTTGCGGGACGGCGAGGAGCGTATTATAAAACAGGATTATCAGGAAGCCGTGAAATGGCTGGAACGGGCGGCGGAAGATAATTACGCCCCGGCGTTGAGTTTATTGGGCGTATGCTGTGAAAACGGCTATGGATTAGACAGAAACCGGACGCGGGCGGCGGAGTTATTCGCGCGGGCGGCGGAACAGGGCGACGCGACCGGGGAATATTTTTGCGGCGTGTACGCGCTGACGGGCCGGACGGGCGAACGCGACCCGGAAAAAGCCGTGGAATGGTTCCGAAAAGCGGCGGCGCAGGGCAGTGTGCGGGCGCAGTTATGCCTTTCCATATGCTATTATGAGGGAATCGGCGTGGCGGAAAACCGGGCGGAGGCGGATCGCTGGATGAGTCTCGCGGAGTTGCGGGAATATCCGGCGGATCTGGCGGAATCCGTCTCCCGGCTGTTTGATATTTATAGATAAAAATAAAAAATAAAAAATAAAATTAAAATAAATAAAATAAATTTAAAAATCACGGATTGGGGCCGGGATTGGACTGGCCGTAAAACCACGGACGGCGGGGCGGTTTCGGCCCGCCGTTCGGTTCGTGATGATGGTGAAAAGGCTTGTCGACCAGAATAATATCGTCCCCGATACGCTGGATACAGTCCCACGGGATATAAAATTCCTCGCCGCGTCCGAACAGACCGAAAAAGCGCGGCGGGCCGAATACGATAATGGCGGAAATTTGTCCCTCAGGAACGCGTATTTCCAGATCGCCCACACAGCCTATACGACAGCCGTCATGAATATTAATCACTTCTTTGCGGCGCAGATCGCGCATGGCGCATTGCATAAAAATCACCCCCCGCGTAAAATATACGCGGGGGCGGGAATGTCCTATGCGGATTTTTTATTTTAAAATTATAAATAATTAATCATATCCGACGATTTTAAATGTCGATTCCTGTATAACAGGCAGATCATCTTGGATTTCCATATGCTCAATACGGATATAGCGTTCAGCGCGTAATTGAATTAGAAACTTACGGATTTGGGACAAATCGCCTTGGACTTCCATTTCGACGCGTCCGTCCCAGAGATTTTTCACCCAGCCCGTGAGATACAGGCTCCGGGCCATAAACGACGCCCGATAGCGAAACCCGACGCCCTGTACCCGTCCGGAGAAATAAATATGCCATCTGGCTTTCATCGCCTGTCCGCCTCCTGATGATAAATTATAATAATTAATAATTATAATAAGCGGGAAAATAGAATATATTATAAAATATATTAAATAATATTATATGCCGGGTGTCAAGACTATAATTCCCTTTGACAGAAGCGGCGAAATATGTTATTTTAAATAATTATAAAAATAGAAATGATAAAAACGGATGATAAATATAGAAAATATAAAAATAATATTTTAATAGGAATAATGGGGAGGTTTCATGGAGCGACAGCGGAATTACGCGTTGTCCGGCGTCAACGAGGGGACGGATAACGCGTCGGATACGGTGTCCGGGGCGGCGGACGCGTTCGGCGTCGATATGGACGCGAGGGAAGAACAAGAGAAAGAAAATCTCAGGAAACGCAAAAAACTTCGCGCGAAAGAACGGGCCGAACGCCGCCGCAGACGGCGTTATATTTTCATTATGTGCGTTTTGGCCATAGAATTAATTCTCGCGCTGTTTTTCTTTATCGCAAAGCGTATGAATCGCGGAACCGATACGCCGCGCCTGACGGATGATCCGGACGGGCTGAACGGCCCGCCGTCCGTGATTCTGGATTCGTCTGAAAACGGGGACGCGGCGGAAATAAATGAGGACGGCGAAATCGGCGTAAATAATAATATCGCGCCGGATGATTTTAATCAGGATCAGAATCAGGATCAGGATTTAGATTTCAATCAGGATCAGACGGGACAAGCGGCGTTTTCGGCGGTAACGGTCGGATTTACGAAAGATATTACCGGCTGGGAGGAAATCAGCAGTCAATATGTGGTTTTGCTGGACGCCAATAACGGCGAAATCTGGACGGAACGCGAGTCAAATACGCGTATGTATCCCGCGTCCATGACAAAAGTTTTGACGCTTTTGGTCGCCGCCGAATGTATCCCGGAACCGGAAAACGCGTGGTTCACGATTACAAGGGAAATCACGAATTATTGTTATGTCAACGGCTGCAGCGTGGCGGGCTTTCTGGTGGACGAGACTGTGACGGTAAAAGATTTGCTTTACGGCTGTATTCTGCCGTCCGGCGCGGACGCCGCTTTGGGTCTGGCGATTTATTCTTACGGGTCGCAAGAGAATTTCGTCGCGGCGATGAACCGGAAATTGGATGAGCTGGGACTGTCCCGGACTTCGCGTTTCATGAATTGTATCGGCTTATTTGACGAAAATCACTATTGCACGGCGCGGGATATGGCGGCGATTATGCGGGCCGCGCTGGAAAATCCGCTTTGCAGACAGGTTCTGACGGCGCGTACTTATCAGACCACGCCGACGGAACAACATCCGGCGGGAATCGCGCTGTCCAACTGGTTTATACGGCGTATTGAGGATAGATTTCAAGACAAGGCCGTACAGGTCATCGGCGGAAAGACCGGCTATGTAAAAGAATCCGGGAACTGCGCGGTCAGTCTGGCGCGGCGCGGGACGGACGGACGCGAGTTTATCTGCGTGACCGGCAACGCCGGCGGATCGTGGCGCGCCATCGCGGATCATACGTTGTTATATCAATCTTTCTGCGAGCCTTGAAAAATTATAAAATAAAATTATAATAAAATTATAAAAAAGCGAGATCATGAAAGAAGAGAGGAATTTTTATGTCGAACTTCCTGTTCACTTCCGAATCCGTAACGGAAGGGCATCCGGATAAAATCTGCGATCAGATTTCCGACGCCGTTCTGGACGCGATTCTGGAGCGGGACCCTCATGGACGCGTCGCCTGTGAAACGACGGCTTGCACCGGCATGATTCATATTATGGGGGAAATCACGACGAAATGTTATGTTGACATTCCGGGCATCGCCCGTCAGGTCGTGCGCGAAATCGGCTATGACCGGGGGAAATACGGCTTTGACTGCGAGACCTGCGCCGTGATTACGTCGATTGACGAACAGTCGCCCGATATTGCGATGGGCGTCAACCGTTCGTTTGAAAGCAAAGACACGGGAGCCGATCTGGGCGAAGGCGCGGGGGATCAGGGCATGATGTTCGGTTATGCCTGTGACGAGACCCCGGAATTAATGCCTTTGCCGTTGTCGCTGGCGCAAAAATTATGCCGTCAGATGGCATTAGTCCGCAAGACCGGCGTGGTGCCGTATATGCGCCCGGACGGCAAAAGCCAAGTGACGGTTGAATATGACGGGAATCACAAGCCTGTCCGGGTTGACACGGTTGTGATTTCCACACAGCATGACGCCGACGCGCCGCTGGAAAAAATCCGGGAAGATATGATCGAATTAGTGGCGAAAGTCGTCATCCCCAGTGATTTATTGGACGAAAAGACAAAATATTACGTCAATCCCACAGGACGCTTTGTCCGGGGCGGCCCGGCGGCGGACACGGGTTTGACGGGCCGGAAAATTATTGTCGATACCTACGGCGGCAGCGCGCCGCACGGCGGCGGATGTTTCTCCGGCAAAGACCCGACTAAAGTAGACCGTTCCGCCGCTTACGCCGCCCGCTGGGTCGCCAAAAACATCGTCGCGGCGGGACTGGCTTCCAGATGTCAGATACAGCTCGCTTATGCCATTGGCGTGGCGCGTCCGGTCAGCGTTTTGGCCGATACGTTCGGAACCGGGAAAATCCCGGACGATCAGTTATGCCAAGTCGTCAACCGCGTGTTTGACCTGCGTCCGGCGGCGATTATCCGGGATTTAAATTTACGCCGTCCGATTTATCGCCCGTTAGCCGCTTATGGGCATATGGGCCGCGAAGATTTGCACGTCTACTGGGAACGCGTGAACCGCGTGGATGAATTAAAAGCCGCCGTTGAGGCGTTACAGGCTTGATTTTAAATTATATAATTTTACAGGTCGTCTGTTTTATATAAATTTATATAAATTTATATAAATAGACGGCCTGATTTTATATTAAAATAAAAATATAAATAAAAATATAATTTTTTTATTTTTATTATTTTACAAATTCCCCATGTAATATATTTCCGTCGCTGGAAATGACGCGTACAGGTCTGATCTGATTGCGATTTATATTATTATTATTTAATATATTAACGCGGATTTCCGTATAATTCGGCGCGTGTCCCGTACAATATTCGTCCCGGACGCGTTCGATTAAAACCGGATATATGAAATTCACACAGCCATTTAAATAAATCGCTTGTAATTCGGCGGCCAGTTCCATAGCCCGCCGCGCCCGCTCTTCCCGGATTGATTTTTCTATCTGCTCCATCGACGCGGCGGGCGTTCCGGGCCGTTCCGAATACGGAAACACATGGACGCGGGCGAACCCGCATTTTTTTAAAAATCCCAGCGTCTCTATAAAATTTAATTCCGTTTCGCCCGGAAATCCGGTGATTAAATCCGTCGTAATCGCGGGACGGTCAAAATATTGATTTAATAATCTTACGGATTCAAAATAACGCCCTGTATCATATTTTCGATTCATGCGTTTTAATATCTCATCACAGCCGCTCTGTAACGACAAATGAAATTGCGGACATAAATTTTTTAATTTTACGGCGCGTTCGCAAAATATTTTTGTAATCGTCCGGGGTTCCAGACTGCCCAGACGGATCCGAACATCCGGGACCGCCTGACAAATATTTTCCGTCAAATCAATCAAACTTTCACCGGTTTTCAAATCCCGTCCCCATGATGAAATTTCTATCCCGGTTATCACGATTTCAAGAACGCCCGCTTCACGCAGTTCCCGCGCCTGTTGAATGACAAGCTCTTTCGGCGCGGAACGTACCGGCCCCCGTACATACGGAATCACACAGTAAGAACAAAAATTATTACAGCCATCTTCTATTTTTAACATGGCGCGTGTACGATTGGACAATCTTCCGGCGGGGAGAATCTCAAAATCCCCGCGCTTACGGGCGTTATCTAATTTTATATTATTTTTATTATTTATATTATTTTTATTTTTTACCGCCTGTTCCAGTAAATCAATAAAACCCGTCCTGTCGCCCGTACCGGATATAATATCCGCGTCCAGATTTTTCATTTCGTCCGGGTGGGACTGTGGGAAACATCCACAAACCGCCAAAATCGACTCAGGATGTTCACGGCGAATCCGTTTGATTATTTTACGCGATTTCGCGTCGCTAACCGCCGTGACCGAACAGGTGTTAATAATATACGCTGGCGCATAATCTGTTCCAGCGCCTGCGTCTCGTATTGATTGACTTTGCATCCAAGCGTATAAAACGCGGCTTTCATGATATATTTTAAACCCCTCTTGTTTTATATTTCATATTTATATTTATATGCAAATCAAGAGTTAAAATCATTTAAAATTTTTAAAATATGAACCTCACCCCCTGTCCCC